>JAFTCY010000119.1 GCA_017454465.1 Clostridia bacterium | reverse complement strand
TTCTGCCGGTGTGGGGAGGCCTTCTGGTGGCGGTGCTGTTCGGACTGGCCATAGGAACGCTGAACGGGGTCCTGGTGTCTCTCATGGAACTCCCGCCTTTCCTTGCCACCCTGTGTACCTGCATGATCACAAGGGGGCTCGGCTCCATCTGTGCCGCTTATTCCGCGGTGCCCTGGCCTACCGGTAAACAGCCGGGAGCGGGCTTCCACAACATGTGGACCATATCCTATGTCGCTGAGGGCGGAAAGAAGATGAACATTCCCATGGGAGTCATCTGGATCGTTCTCGCCTGCCTTATCATGATGTTTGTCCTCAATCACACCAGATTCGGGAGATACGCCATTGCCATCGGCTCAAATAAGGAGGCTACCAGGCTTTCCGGAGTGAATGTGAAGCTGTACCATGTCCTTGCATACACCGTGTGCGGACTGTTCGCCGGACTTGCGGCCATCCCGTACGCATCCAAGATCCCTACGATACAGCCCGGAACGGGGGCCGGTATGGAACTTGACGCCATAGGAGGCGCCATTCTTGGCGGTATGTCCACCACAGGCGGTTACGGCTCCATTGAGGGGACGGTGATCGGCGTGTACGTGATCTGCCTTTTGAAGATCGGCCTTCCCTTCGTGGGACTACAGGCCAACTGGCAGCAGGTCATCACCGGATTCATCCTGATCGGCGCCGTTCTTATCGATATAGTAAAGAGAAGAGGAGAAATTAAGACCGCCTGAAGTAAGGATTGATATTTCACAGAAATGTGATATGATCTCACCTTGTGGTCTTGAATGTATATGTCGCCTTCGGGCTTCATATAAAGTAACTGAAGAGAATAAAAGGAGGAAAAGAATGAAAAAGAAAGCTATTTCAGTCGCACTTACTACCGCAATGCTGGCCAGCCTGCTTGCCGGATGCGGCGGTGCAGCCAACGCACCCGCTCCCGAGCCTGCGCCCGCACCCGCCGAGTCAGCGGCACCTGCCGAGTCAGCGGCACCCGCCGAATCAGCAGCTCCTGCTGAGTCAGCTGCGCCTGCCGAGTCAGCGGCACCCGCCGAGTCAGCAGCACCTGCAGCCGGTGGAGCCACCTATGCTGCCGGCACGGAGTACGAAGGTCTTGTCGCAAACGACAAGTACAACTTCGACATCCTTGCAAAGAGCTTCCAGTCAACCTATTGGGGCGCTGCCTTTGAGGGCGTTGACATCGCCTGCAACGAGCTCGGAGTGACCTATGACAAGAACGGTCCTAACTCAGAGTCGGATATCGCCGATCAGGTCAACATGCTCAATGCTTACATCGCAGACAAGCCCAGCGCTATCGCTCTTGCAGCCTGCGACACGGAGTCCGTCCTTGATTCACTCAAGGAAGCAAAGGCTCAGGGCGTTCCTGTTGTCTGCTTCGACACAGGCGTTGACAATGCTCCCGAAGGCTCCGTCGTTGCAACCGTCGCAACTGACAACGTTCAGGCAGGCGGCGTGGCAGGAACCCACATGTATGAGATTCTTAAGGACAAGATCGCATCTGCCGGCAAGCAGGTCCGCGTAGGTGAGGTCAACCAGGATGCTACCGGCTTCAACATCCAGCAGAGAGGAATGGGCTTCATAACCGAGTTCTCCAAGGCTGCCAATGCCGATGGCAAGACCGTATTCGTAGTAGGAAACGAGTTCTATGCAAACAAGGCAAAGGACGAGGGCTGCAACACCGCTGCCGATGAAGCTTCTGCCGATATCGTTGTGGAAGTCGCCGTTCCCGCTCAGACCACTGTTGACCTTTGCACCACCGAAGCTCAGAAGATCATGTCCAAGGATGACCTTATCGGCATCTTCGGATCAAACCAGACTGCTGCTGAGGGCGTCATCGCTGCAAATAATACCCTTGGTGTTCTGAATGCCGATCCTTCAGCAGGCGTTATCGGAATCGGCTTTGACGCAGGTTCTGTCATCAAGGCTGCCATCTCCGATGGAACCATGGCCGGCGCTGTGACACAGTCTCCTCTGCTGATGGGCTATTTCGCAGTCTATGCCATGACCAAGATCGCCAACGGCGAGAGCGTCAAGGACTTCCCTATGGATGGTTACTGGTATGATTCAACCAACATGGATGCTCCTGACATTGCTCCCAACCTTTATGACTGATCTGTTGAAAAGGTACTTTGATCAGGTGGCGAAAGCCTGATAGGAAACAAGGAAGGGGAGAGCGTAAGCCCTCCCCTTTCGCTTGCCTTTTTCCGGAATAGAGGTATACTTATTAATTGTGAGGATCTTACTGTTGAAGAGCGCCGGGCACGCGCTGTCTGACCCTGAACGGAGGAAAAGGATATGGAACAGAATACGGAACAGAACGTGGAGAAGAATGCAGTGCGGAAACCTGCCGGGAATCTGTCGTTTCTCGGGCCGCTGATCATAGGCGCCTCAATAGTGGCCAGTTGCGTCGTCCTTGTGACCGGGATCACCAGGTTTAAATGGGAAAGCGGTCATTCCATAAGCGCTACCGGTTCTGCCAGCATGAATTTTGACTCTGACCTCATAGTCTGGAAGGGTTATTTCACGGCTGAGGCGATCACCAGCAAAGCGGACTATGACAAGATAAAGAAGGAAGCCTCGATAGTTGAAAAATATCTCATCGACAACGGCGTTGCAAAAGAGGATATCCTCTTCAGCTCTGTCGATATAACCGAACAGTACGACAAGACCTATGACGACTACGGAAACCTGATCTCATCTACTCTCAGGGGATATGAGCTTGAGCAGAATGTAAAGGTCAGTTCTTCAAAGATCGACGAGGTTGAACTTATCTCCCATGATATCTCGAGTCTTCTTGATTCCGGCGTGGAGTTCAATTCCTACTCTCCCGAGTATTATTGCACCACGTTGGACGACGTGAAACTCGATCTTATAGAGAAGGCTACGGAGAACGCCAAGGCGAGGATAGACATCATGGCCGAGAAGACCGGAGCAAGTACCGGAAGGCTGCTGAACTCGAATCTCGGAGTCTTCCAGATCACTGCTGCGAATACAGGGACTTCGGACTATACCTACGACGGGTATTATGATACCAGTTCCCGCGAGAAGACAGCGACCATTACGGTCAGACTGGAATATTCGGTCAAGTAAGAAGCAGTTCCGGATTCCTGTTTACTATCAGCGATCCGGGAAAGCCGGACCTCACAATGAGTTTTTCCGCCTCTGAGATGGAACCTATGCGCTCAAGACCGTGAGAGTCACTTGAAAGCAGGACGGGCACCCGGAACTGCCTGCAAAGTGACAGAAGCGTCATGTAGTTTTCCTTCGTGTCGATCCCGGAGATCTGATGACAGCCGCCCTGAATGAGCGAGCTTTCATTGATCTCCACGATCACGGAGCACTCCGCCGCTCCTCTTACGATCTCATCGTAGAATACGGGGAACTGTGTGTTGTCGCAGTGTCCCAGTATCCTGACATATCTGTTTTTCATCACTTTAAGGTAATCGTCCGTGTTCTGCCGGGCGGTTCCTTTATTTTTTCTCGGGGGAGCGTGCATCGATGCGATCACGAGATCCAGTCCTGACAGGATATCATCCCCGAGATCCGTTTCTCCGCCCTCAAGGATATTTACCTCTGCGCCGTAAAGCACGTTTATCCCGAAACGCCGACGCGGTGCAGCAGAAAGACTTCTGAAGTACGACGGCTTCGGGGCTCCCGGAGTGGCTGGGCCGTGTTCGGTGATGCCCAGGGTTTTGAGCCCGCGCCTTGCCGCTTCTCTTATCATGTCCGTCACCGTGTCTTTGGTACCGTGACCGCTCGATATGGAATGTGTATGAATGTCCAGATCAACCATTCTCATTGAAACCCCTGTCTGAAGATTTTCATTTACATTATCCGCGAACAGTTATGCCCTGTCAAGTGGAAACAACAAAAAACAACACATAAGTAAAATTAACAGAAATAAAAC
>JAFTCY010000118.1 GCA_017454465.1 Clostridia bacterium | reverse complement strand
GTGGCGGCGGTTGCTGGTGGCATATATCACCGCGTTGTCAGCTTTGGCTGATGTGGATCCTTCCAGGACTGCCTTCAGCATGCTGAAACTGTCATCATTTTCCGTGAACGAAAGGTCGTCGATGAAGATAATGAATTTCAACGGATTCCCTGAGATCTTTCCCAGTACTTGCGGCAGTGAGAATATCTGGTCTTTCCTTATCTCTATCAGTCTCAGCCCCTCATCAGAGAACAGGTTGGCGCATGCTTTCACGGAGGAAGACTTTCCTGTACCTGCGTCACCGTAGAGCAGGATATTCGAAGCTGTCTTACCCGATATAAGGTTTTCGGTGTTCTTTATCAAAACGTCTCTTTGAGATTCATACCTTACGAAACTGTCCACAGTGACCGGGTCGGGAGATTCGGACCTGACGATCCTGTCCCCGTCAAGACGGTACATCGTATTTGATGCAAAGATCCCGTAACCCAGTTTCGAAATTTTTTTCATCCTTGTTCTGTAGTATTCGGAAAGATCGGTATACTCATTCTCAAACACGGGAACATATGCCGATGAAAAGAGGGAAGACAGGGATGCGGGTGAGAGAGTCGTCAGATATGTCAGGATATCAAGCTCGGAGTCAGTATTCTTTTTTACTGCGGAAGGTATGGCATTTCCGGCAGCTACGGCTCTTGCATAAACGTTGTCGCTTGCTGCAAGGGCTGATTTCAGATAGTCTGAAAAGCAGAATCCGTATTCCGAGAGGGAACTGACGAATTCACCGTAGAGACGGGGCAGAAATGCCGTATTATACTTGATGCCGGATGCTGAAATATGCAGCAGCCTCGCAAGGGCCGTGAACGGCTTCTGGTCCAGAAGGTCTCTGAATACAGTGAATGATTCAAGCTTCCCGAAGAGGGAAGCAGCATCTTTTGTTTCCATATCAGCCTCTGAATTGATTGATTATGGCGCCTTTGTCAGCCGGTCCCACCTGGGCCGCGTATCTGGCAAGAGCTCCCTTTATGTCTTTCTTGATCTTCAGTTCTGTACCGGACTTTCTCTTTTCGAGTTCTTCAGTGGAAACCTTGAGCTCAATCCTGTAGGAAGGAATGTCTATGGAGATGATATCGCCTTCTTTTATATATGCAATGGGGCCACCGTGAACGGCTTCAGGACACACATGCCCGATTGCCGCGCCTCTCGTGGCGCCTGAGAACCTTCCGTCAGTGACCAGAGCCACATCCTTGTCAAGACCCATGCCTGCTATGGCGGATGTTGGAGAAAGCATTTCCCGCATGCCGGGACCGCCGGCGGGACCTTCGTACCTTATGACTACCACGTCTCCTTTGACGATCTTTCCGGCATATATTGCCGCGATGGCTTCCTCTTCGCTGTCAAACACCATTGCGGGGCCTTCGTGAACCAGCATCTCAGGAGCAACGGCGGACCTTTTGACGACACACCCTCCCGGTGCGAGGTTGCCCTTCAGTACGGCGATGCCTCCTGTTTTGCTGTAAGGATCGGAAGCCGGACGGATGACGGACGGGTCAAGATTGACAGCGCCTTTTATATTTTCAGCCATGGTGCGGCATGTGCACGTCATTACGGATGTGTCTACTGCGCCGATCTTTTCCAGTTCCTTCAGCACGGCGTAAACTCCCCCTGCCTCGTTCAGGTCTTCCATGTATGTCGGGCCTGCGGGAGCCAGGTGACAGAGGTTCGGAGTGTGCTCGGAGATCTCGTTCACCCATTCCAGGTCGAAGCTTATTCCGCATTCGTTCGCGATGGCCGGAAGATGGAGCATGCTGTTGGTGGAGCATCCCAGCGCCATGTCGGCCGTTACGGCATTTTTTATGGCTGCCTCGGTCATGATATCCCGCGGCTTCAGATCTCTCTTTACCAGCTCCATTATCTGCATTCCGGCATGCTTAGCGAGTTCCAGCCGGGCTGAGTATACCGCAGGGATCGTGCCGTTACCGCTGAGCGCCATGCCGAGGACTTCGGTGAGGCAGTTCATCGAGTTGGCGGTATACATTCCCGAACATGAACCGCAGGTTGGGCAGGTCTTTTCTTCGCAAAGCCTGAGCCTTGCGTCATCGATCTTTCCCGCCGAATATGCTCCGACAGCTTCGAACATGCTGGAAAGACTGGTCTTCCTGCCTTCGATATGTCCTGCCAGCATCGGGCCTCCGCTGACGAAGATCGTCGGTATATTGACGCGCGCCGCGGCCATCAGAAGTCCCGGAACGTTCTTGTCGCAGTTCGGTATCATTACCAGCCCGTCAAAGCCGTGGGCCAGGGCCATGGCTTCTGTAGAATCCGCTATGATGTCGCGTGTGATAAGGGAATACTTCATACCGGTGTGTCCCATGGCGATGCCGTCGCATACGGCAATGGCGGGGAAGACTATGGGAGTGCCTCCGGCCATGGCAACACCGATTTTTACGGCTTCACATATCTTGTCGATATTCATGTGTCCGGGGACGATCTCGTTATATGAGCTTACTATTCCTATCAGCGGACGGGACTGTTCTTCCTCTGTGAGCCCCAGCGCGTGATAGAGGCTCCTGTGCGGTGCGTTCTGGAACCCGTCAACGATCGTTTCTTTTATCATGATTGCATTATGGGGAAAACCGGCAGGTTTTCCCCATTTCCTTTCGAAATATCAGTTGTTGATCAGCTTGTCTTCGTCGCTCCAGCTGTACAGTTTTCTTACTTCCTTTCCGACTGTTTCGGAGGGATGCTCACTGGCCAGCTTTCTCATGGCGTTGAAATGTACCTGTTTGCCTGCGTCGGACATCTCCAGGAGAAATTCCTTTGCGAAAGAGCCGTCCTGAATATTCTTCAGGATCTGCTTCATGGTCTTCTTGGTCTCTTCGGTGATGATCTTCGGCCCGGTCACGTAGTCACCATATTCTGCTGTGTTGGAGAGGGAGTATCTCATTCCCTCGAATCCGCTCTGGTAGATCAGGTCGACTATGAGCTTCATCTCGTGTATGCATTCAAAGTAAGCGTTTCTTGCATCATATCCGGCTTCAACCAGTGTTTCGAAACCGGCCTGCATGAGGGCGCAGACACCGCCGCAGAGAACTGCCTGTTCACCGAACAGGTCCGTCTCGGTCTCGGTCCTGAAGGTAGTCTCAAGGACGCCGGCACGGGCGCCGCCTATACCGAGGGCATACGCGAGAGCAATGTCAAGGGCGTCTCCGGTCGCATCCTGCTCAACTGCCACAAGGCATGGAACGCCTTTCCCGGCCTGGTATTCGCTTCTTACGGTGTGGCCCGGACCTTTGGGCGCAATCATTATGACATTGACGTTCTTCGGAGGTTTGATGCATCCGAAGTGAATGTTGAAACCGTGGGCAAATGCAAGTGTCTTGCCTTCGGTGAGATTAGGTTCGATTGATTCTTTGTAAAGAGCAGCCTGCTTTTCGTCATTTATAAGTATCATGATTATGTCGGCGGCCTTTGCTGCCTCTGCACTCGTCATTACAGTGAGCCCCGCAGCTTCTGCCTTGGCCCAGCTCTTGCTTCCTTTGTAAAGTCCTACGACTACATCTACGCCGGAATCTCTGAGATTGAGGGCATGGGCATGCCCCTGGGATCCGTAACCGATGATGGCGACTTTCTTTCCGTTCAGTTTTGCAAGATCACAATCCTGCTGGTAGTAAATGTTCTGCATGATTTGCCTCCGTATATTACATTAGAACCGTGGAGCCGCGTTCGAGTGCGACGGCGCCGGTCCTGCATATTTCCGCTATTCCAAGTGGTTTCATCGCTTCAATGAATGCGTTGATCTTCGTGGGCTCTCCCGTTACTTCTATGCACATTGAGTCAGGCGTGTAATCGATGACTTTTGCGCGGAATATCTCTGCGGCGGTCATGATTTCATTTCTTGTGTCGGGTGTGTTCCTGACCTTGATAAGCGCAAGTTCGCGCTCCACTGAAGTTGCTTCATCGAGAAGCTTGACTTTTTTCACGTTTTCAAGTTTATAAAGCTGTTTTATGAGCTGGTCCCTTATATGATCGTCTCCGTTGAGTGTCAGGGTGATCCTGGAAAAGTCCGGGTCGTCAGTCTCACCAACGGTCAGAGAATCGATATTGAACCCGCGTCTCATGAAAAGACTGGAAACTCTTGTCAGGACGCCGTATTTGTTTTCGACGTAAACAGCGATTACCGATCTCATTTCATATCCTCCTCGCCAATTGATGTGATTATATCGTCCGTGGAGCCGCCGGGGGGCAGCATGGGAAGGACCAGTTCGTCCTTTCCGACGGGGACTTCGATTACTGTGGGCAGGGACGACTTCAAAGCCGCTTTGAGAGCTTCGGCAAATTCCCCGGTGTCTTTGACACGGATGCCCTTCGCGCCGAATGCTTCGGCCAGTTTAACGTAGTCCGTCTTCCTTTCAAGGACCGTGCTGGAATATCTTTTGCCGAAGAACAGAGTCTGCCACTGCCTTACCATTCCGAGGACACCGTTGTTGAAAAGGACTATGACGAGCGGTATCCTGTACGTTACTGCGGTAGCGAGCTCGTTGAGATTCATGCCGAAACTTCCGTCTCCGGTAACAAGGACAGGCCGGCATCCGCATCCGAACCAGGTTCCGATCGCGGCGCCCATGCCGAATCCCATAGTGCCCAGCCCTCCGCTGGAAATGAATTTGCGGGGGAGCTCAAACTCTGTGTACTGGGCGGCCCACATCTGATGCTGACCCACATCGGTGACTACCGGTGTATCTGCGGATTTCAGGGAGTTGATGACTTCAAATATATCTTTAGGTGACAGAACGCCTGTTCCGCTTGATCTGCGTTTCTTATCCGCAGCTTCGGCTATCCGTTTTTCTTCCTTCCTGTATTCCTCTATTTCACGGCTCCATTCAGGATGGCAGGCAGTTCCGATCCCCTCAGCAAGGGCGGGGAATGTCTCTCTAAGATCCCCAACGATGCCTATCGCGGCCGGTATGTTCTTGTCGATCTCCGCGATATCGGCATCGAGCTGGATCACTTTGGCTTTCCTTGAATACTTTTCCGCGTTCCCCGTCGTTCTGTCCGAAAAACGGGCACCGAGGCAGATTATAAGGTCGGCATTCTTGTTGGCCATCGATGAAGAGTAATGCCCGTGCATGCCTTCCATGCCGAGATATCTTCTGTTGTCTGTGGGAATGGCTGAAAGACCCATAAGCGTGCAGCCTATATAGGCATCGATCTTTTCACTGAACTTTATGACTTCATCCGCTATTCCCGCGCCTGCTGCGCCGCCGCCGACGAATATGTACGGCCTCTCGGACTCCGAGATGAGCTTCCTTGCGAGTTCCAGCTGCCGGGCAGTCTCCTCTTCGTTAACGCCCGGTATCTCACCCGCAGCAGACGGATGATCTGCAGGCCGGTATTCGCATTTTGCTGTCTGAACATCCTTCGGGATATCGATGAGAACAGGCCCCGGCCGGCCTGATGTCGCGATCTTGAAAGCATCTCTTATTGTATCAGCCAGGTCTTTGACGTCGGTTACGAAGTAATTATGCTTTGTTATGGGCAGGGTGATGCCGTAAATGTTAATTTCCTGGAAACTGTCCCTGCCGATCAGGCCTGTGGGAACGTTTCCGGTTATTGCGACCATGGGGACGGAGTCCAGCATCGCGGTGGCAATCCCTGTAACGAGATTCGTGGCGCCGGGTCCTGAAGTCGCAATGACTACCCCCGGCTTGCCGGTAGCCCTGGCATAACCGTCGGCAGCGTGTGCCGCGCCCTGCTCATGGGCTGTCAGAATGCGGGTGATCCTCCGGCGGGCGCGCCACAGTTCATCATATATATTGACTACCTGACCGCCCGGATATCCGAACACATGACTGACACCCATCTCGCAAAGTGTCTCGATCAGTATCCCCGCGCCGGTCATTCGGATGTTTGACCTGTTCATTGCTTTTCCTCTGAATTGAGTTGGATCGAAATGAATTTTCTTTCACAAATTCCTGCATTTTTATTCTATCACCAAATTTTTCGAAAGTCAATGTTTATACGGTTTTTTGAGCATTGTGTATAGGCATAGGAAAATCCCGCAGACGGAAGATCCTGTCTGCGGGATCATGATCATTTTTGCTTCTTTCTTTCCACTTCGTCTGCCAGATATCTTGCCGTTGCGGCCAGCAGTTCTTCGGTCATCTCCATGAGGTGGAGAGGGGCGTACCTGCGCCTTGCTGTTTCCGTCTCCAGGCTCATGGAACCGGAGTAGCCGATCTCCGCCAGAGCGTCGGTGAAGGAATCCCAGTTGGTTATGCCTGTAAATGGAATGATGTGGATGTCACTGTATCCGTCAGAATCATGGACGTGAAGGCAGGAAAGTTTGCTGCCGCACAGACGGATGTCTTCTCCGATATCATTATGGAACAGGGCCTGGTGGCCGACGTCGATGCATATTCTGCAGTAGTCAGATCTGATCTGGCTGACCGCCTCGAATATGCCTTTTGGCGGTGATATCCTCTGACGTGTCATGGGCATGTTCTCGAGACACAGGTTGATGCCGTATTTCTCGCATTCCTCCATGGTCGCTTCCATTATCCTGACAGTCTGGCTCACGGCTGTGTCCTGGTCATATTCCTTGCCCCGGCCGTAATAGACCGTCGGATGGATCACGAAATTCCTGCATCCCAGGAGGTGGCACCCGTATAGTCCGAGATTGTAGTTTTCCGATATTTCGAGCACCGTTTTGTCAAGGTCGTCGAATCCTTCCCATGCTCCGTAGGAACCGTGGACCTGAAATACTTCTATACCGTTTCTGTCGGCGGCCTCTCTTATGGGGGCGCAGTGCTTCTCCATGGCGGATCTGCTCTCATAATAGGGCATTTCGGTCTCTTCGAGACTTTCGTCCACAGTCCCGAATCCCAGTTCCCTCATTCTGCGGAACCTGGCGTCCGGCCCGTCAAGATACCAGAACGCTCCGCCGATTATTCCTGTTTTCATCTGTTTTCAGCCTCCGACGGCACTGGGCCGTTATCCTGCTTATCTCCGGCCGTGTCCTGCTCCAGCTTCTGAAGGTCCTTTTTCTCGTTCTTGATCTCCCAGTGGATCAGGAACGTAAGGACACCTCTCAGCAGGATAATTGCGCCGAGGATGCCGAGTTCCGCCCAGTCACGCACCACCACTGTCCTGAGCACCTCGCCGCCCATTTTGAACTCAAGTGCCAGGGCGATGCCTTGTGCCAGCTCCAGTCTCAGGCCCGGTTTGCGGCGGATCCAGAAAATGAAAGATTTTACGGCGGTGAAGACAAGAACGCAGATGCCGAAGAGCTCCATCAGCATGGTGCATATCTGCACTACATCGGTGAGGACGCTTTCAGCTCCGTTTATGAACTGTTCCATACTGTTTTCCTTTCCTTATCCGTTACGGCACCAGGACTGCGATGAACACGGTACCGGGGGCAACATTTACGGTGCCTTCCACCGGTTCCGCTTCAGTGACTGCTTTTTCGTCCATGAGGAGCGGATACCACGTTCCGGTCTCCGGCAGAGTGAACGGTATCTGTGAAGCTGTGGGATTGATAAAGGCGTGTGCCAGGAGTTCTCCTTCGCGTTCCCATCTCACTGTGATCGAGTTGTCAGGATTGATCTCACAGAAAACAGCGGCTTCGGTGAAGAACCCGTTTGCCTTTCTCATGCTTATGAGAGCACGGTAGAAGTCCCTCATTTCCATTTCAGGGCTGCCCTCTTTGAGAGAATCCCAGTCTATGTTGTTTATTTCGTCGGAAGAATTGTAGCTGTTGTGGTCCCCGTCTTTGGTCCTGAGGATCTCTTCGCCCGCCAGGAAGAAGGGAATGCCTTTGGACATCATTATTATCGAGGTTCCGAAACGGTTCATCTGAAGCCGCTCGGCATCCGTGTTGTCAGGGTTGGATATCAGGAGCTTGTCCCAGAGAGTGTTGTTGTCGTGGCATGCCATGTAGTTGACCACCGCATTGTCGGGAACGTTCCAGCCCACTCCCGGAGTGAGAAGCCCTCCTGTGATGCCGAAGACAACTTTGCTTGCGTTTGATTTGTTGACTGTGCCGTTGATATATCCGGTATCCTTAGCATCGAACACGCTTCCCTTGAGCCCGTCGCGGATCGCGTCATTGAATACGGCAACGGCTCCTATTCCGGGTTCTGTCGGTGTTATCGTTTTTATGTTGGCCTGGTTTGCCTGTTTTCCGGACGTGAGGGTGGTGGTTCCGCCGGTCCAGCCTTCACCGTAGATGATGGCATGTGGGTTGATCCCGTGGACTGCGGCCTCGATCTGCTGCATGGTCTCCGTATCGTGAAGCGCCATGAGGTCGAACCTGAAGCCGTCGATATGGTATTCGCTTGCCCAGTATTTGACTGAATCTACCATGAACTTCCTGAACATGGCTCTTTCGGATGCTGTCTCGTTGCCGCATCCGGAACCGTTGGACAGCATTCCGGAGGAATCATAACGGTAGTAGTAATAGGGAACGATCTTGGTGAAATTGGAGTTCGCGTCATAGGTGT
>JAFTCY010000117.1 GCA_017454465.1 Clostridia bacterium | reverse complement strand
TATCTGACTGTATCAAAAAACATGCCGTAGCCCTTGTTTGTGACAAAGAACGGAACCGGGGCGTGAGAATCTCCGTTTGCAGACACAGGATCGGAATTCACGCAAAGCTTCAGTCTTGAGCCTGTGTGGTTGAACTGCTTCAGCTGCAGTCCGAATCCAAAGATCTGGGTACCCGGTTCAAGCGAGAATTCGATTATGTACCCTGCTTTTATCTTTTTGCATCTAAAATCTTCTTTTCTGAATTTTGTATCTGTCTCAACATAATTAAGGCACCTGCAAAATGCAGAAGGAACAATCTTTTCGGGAGTTCCAAATGTAAATCTCTTCATAGCATCAATTGTCATGCGTCCGCGGCTGACGCCACTGTACACTGACAGCTCCTTTGCTTTTTTCGATAATGCCGGATAGCACCGGCACTATTATACATTCTCAGTCATTCTCGTTCAAGGGCATTGGCTTTTTTCAGACACGGGTCTGCAGTCCAGTCCCGATTCCCCTGCCGTCCTCCGGTATTGTACTGCGGTACTCTTCACGGGTAATATCGAACCCGATCATTCCGTTTGTCACACCGGTATCCCGGAAACCGCAATCCCTGTGTATCCTGCATGCTGCAGTTCTCGAGTTCTCAAAATCATTATGGAGCAAATGTATGCCATCCGTCAGAAGAGCTTTGTCCAGAAGCAGACGCAGCCCCTGTTTCCCATACCCTTTTCCCCGTTCCTGCGCAAAAATCACTATGCCCATATCATGTCTGTCAAGCTCATGATTCCTGTGGTAATTCACATCCCCGACAAATGCGCCGTCAGGTTTTCTCCTCAAAAAAGCATAAAATCTTTCAGGTTCCCTGCCTATCCAGCCGGACAGAATATCGTTCCATCCGGACTCCGGATCCGGTATGCACCCGTCCGGAGAAAACCATGGGCTGTTATATGACATGGTTGCGGGATCCGACATCAGTCTGACATAGAACCACCCGTCTTCGCGGCAAGGGACATATAGTTCAAGTCTCTCTTTCTCCGCACCGGTCCTGCCGTTGCTTGATTCCATATTCTCCAATACATTCATCCCCCAAAAAAGAAGGCCATGCGAACATGGCCTCTATTCATTTTATTAATAGTGGGAAAACAGTGCTGAGAACAATCCCGCAACAAGGACGAACAGGAGTCCAATCAGAATAAGAAACAGGCATGGTGTCTTTGTTCCCTCTGATTTTCTCTGTTTGTATTCATAAAATGTCTCGTTTTTTATTCCCTGCTTGTGATTGTAATGGAGAGTGAATACGTACTTAACGGAATATACAAGAGCATCAAAAGCACCGTGTCTGCTCACGAATACCAGCGCGCCAATACAAAGTGTTAAAGCGCCTGAAATGAAAAACGAATCTGCAAGTATTCTGAGCACTATAGCCGTTGGATGTCTTTCTCCCGAAAAAAGCCCGTAATACCACATCAGAAGGACCGACACGACCGATACCGCAGCAAAAGCTATGATATATTTCAGCCACGGTCTTCCTGCCTTTTCTTCAAAGGATTCTGCTGTGTCGGTTTTATTCTTCTCCTGCATCATTAATCCTGAACTTTCTTCTTATACTCTTCAAACTCATCAAGAGTGCAGCGGACCATATGTCCAGGACACACCTCTCTGAATTCCGGCTGTTCCGTGGTATAAGCATGATCGGTAAGCGGATTATAGCGGATCCTGATCCTGTCTCTTTCAGTGTTGGGGTCAGGAAGCGGTATTGCGGAAAGCAGAGATCTTGTATACGGATGAAGAGGATGACGGAAAAGCTCGTCGGAATCAGCCAATTCCACCATATTACCGTAATACATGACCCCGATTCTGTCTGAAAAATACTTTACGACAGACAGGTCGTGAGCAATGAACAATATGGTAAGGCCCATGGAGTGACAAAGATCGTTCAGAAGATTAATCACCTGTGCCCTGATGGACACGTCAAGAGCCGATATCGGTTCGTCTGCTATGATAAGCTCCGGTTTCATGATTATTGACCGGGCTATCCCTATCCTTTGACGCTGCCCGCCCGAAAACTCGTGGGGGTAACGGGTCGCGTGCTCAGGGACAAGGCCTACCGTCTCAAGCATTCTGAAGACTTCCTTGTCTATGAACTCCTTGTCATGTATACCCTGGATCTTAAGGCCTTCAGCGATTATTTCCTTGACAGTCATTCGCGGATCGAGTGATGCGATGGGATCCTGATATATCATCTGGATCTTGTTGACAAGTTTCTTGTCGGCTTTCTTATGGTCATGCTTGGCAGAAGCGATCTCTTTCTTAAGCTCTTCTATCTCCTTCTCATGACCGCCTTCCTTCCTCAGTTCAGCGATTTTGTCAACATAGCTGCCGGTCCCGGCAACAATGCGCTGTCCCTTGAAGTAAACATTTCCTGAAGTCGCATCGTACAGTCTGATTATCGTACGCCCGGTAGTAGTCTTGCCGCACCCGGATTCTCCGACCAGCCCGAATACCTCTCCCTTCTTTATGTCGAAAGAAACGTCATTTACAGCCTTGTTCTTATATTTCCCGCGGCCGAAATACATGGAAAGATGCTCAACTTTGAGCAAAACATCATCATTGCGTTCTGCCATCATTTGTCACCTCCCGCATGTTTTTTCATCCTTGCGATCCTTTCAGTGATGACCGCAGGCATCTCGACCTTTGGAGCATCAGGATGGAGCAGCCATGTTGCAGCATAGTGCGTGTCTGAAATCTTAAACATGGGCGGCTGTTCTTCAAAATCGATTTCCATGGCGTATACGTTTCTCTCTGCAAACGCATCGCCTTTTGGAGGATAGATCATGTTAGGCGGTGTCCCGGGAATGGATGCCAGTTTTTCCTTAGTATCAAGATCAGGTACTGATGACAGCAGAGCCCATGTATACGGGTGGGCAGGTGAATAGAAGATATCTTCCGATGTTCCGTATTCAACTATCTTTCCTGCATACATAACGGCGATCCTGTCAGCCATGTTTGCCACGACTCCGAGGTCATGGGTAATGAATATGACTGAAAGATTGCGCTGTTTCTTAAGGTCATTGATCAGTTCGAGGATCTGTGCCTGAATCGTAACATCCAGAGCAGTTGTCGGTTCATCACAGATAAGGATATCCGGGTTTGCAGTAAGAGCAATGGCGATTACTATTCTCTGTCTCATACCGCCGGAGAATTCGAACGGATACTGACGGTAACGGATCCTGGGCTTGTCGATACCCACATTCTCCATCAGTTTGATCGCTCTCTCTTTTGCCACACTCTTTGTGAGCTTATACACAGCTGACTGGCCCTGATCCTTCAGATAATCCACTACCTCAAGGGTCCTTGCTGAGAAATCAGCTGTCTTATTGGCTTCCAGCTGGGATTCAAAGTGCTTTACCATGTCACGGACAGTATCACCCATGTCCTTATGGGCTGCATCCGTGTTGATATAGCTTGCCTCGATAACTTCCCAGTCCGGGGTCTTGCCTTTTGCAATGATACGGTCATGCTTTGCCTTCGACCTTGTGTATCGCTTCTCTTCCTTTGCGTTCTTCTTGAACGCGCCGAAATAGAAATTCACAGCATAATCGATCGACGTAGCGAAAGTATGAGTCTCACTGTCCTTTTTAACTTCCAGCGAGTCAAGGCACTTGATCACTGCGGCCTTCATTTTCTTTACAGACTGCTTGACTTCTTTCTTATCCGGTTCTTCGCTTTCCAGCGATTTCACTTCACTGTTCAGAAGTTCAATCGCTTCTCTGCGTGCCTTGTCAGTCTTTGTGCTTGAATATCTGACCGCCTTTTCAGCCTTCTCAATGAAAGCATCCATGAACTCGGTCTCAGTTTTCTTATGAGTCAGTTCATTGAGTTCGCCCACAGGAAGATCCGGGATCTCATCGTTTTCGAATGTCAGATAGTAACCAAGGGTAAATGTATTGGGTTTCTCAAGAGCCACTGCCTCATCCAGGATCTCTTTGCATTTCTGGAGTTCCGGAACAAGCGCGCTGTAGTCCTTTGATTTTTTTGCCTCTTTCTCCAGTGACTTGAGGTTTTCCAGGCTTTCGGTGAACTCGGATGCCCTTTTATTGATGACAAATCTGCTCACAGATCCTTTCGCCGCATGAGCAAATGTCGACAAAGCCTGTCCGATACCATTCAGAGCCTTGTTC
>JAFTCY010000116.1 GCA_017454465.1 Clostridia bacterium | reverse complement strand
TGTACCGGCCCACCGGACTTTTCTTCCGGTGGCGTTCATGCAGTGGGTCGCGATCGAGAGCCCGTATTCCCTGAACGGGTATATCTGCTCCGGCGCGGCTTCGCTGTGTCCGACGGCAAGTCTGGCATCAGGATTGACTTTTTTGACATATTTTACGAATTCCTCTATCCCTTCGCGCTCGGGTGCTATGGCCCAGACTTTTGCAAGGTCACCGGCTGAATCCACGATCTCCCGGTAATCCTCAGGCCTTATGCTGCCTTTCCAGCAGTTTTTTTCAGGACTGGCTCCGTATGCCGGGTTCATGTAAGGGCCTTCCATATAGAAGCCTTTTATCGGCCTTCCTCCGGGAGTAGCCATGGCCGCTTTGACTCTGGCGATGGCGTCAAGAAACGTCTTCTTCGGCAGATCGTAATACAAAGTGGCAAGTACCGTGGTCTCTCCGTGCCTCAGAAAGTGCTCCGCGGCCTTCTCGGGCTCATTGAAGAACATATGTCCTCCGCCGCCGTGAACATGTATATCCACGAAACCGGGTCCCACAAACAGCCCTTTGGCATCGTATCTTTCAGCACAGGCAGCCGCTGTTTTGAGAGTTCCTTCTTCTACCCCGGCGATCCTGTCACCGTCAACAAGCACGGATCCGCCATACAGGATGCCTTTCTCCGTAACCACATTTGCGTTTTCTATCAGGATCAAAGTATCTCACCACCCATCAGCAAGCGCCCTGTCTCGCAGTATTTGCGGTATTTTTCATCGTAAGCTTTTTTTCTTTCAGAGGGCTGTACGGTCCGCTCATATCCGAGATGAGGCAGATCCGCTCCGCATCCCATGGCCGCAAGCATGGCGGCGCCGGCGCACGCAGCCTCTTCTGTTTTCGGCACCATGACCGTCATACCGGTTATATCCGCTATGATCCTGCACCAGAGGCTGCTTTTGGCTCCGCCCCCGAACAGGACTATAGAACCTTTATCACGGCACACGTCCATTCTCTCAAGCAAAAGACGCATCCGGAAAGCCACACCCTCAAGCACGGCCGCGGCAAGATCCCCGCGTTTCGAGCCCAGTCCGATACCTGAAAAAGCGCCTTCCGCGTCAGTGTCGCTGAGATACGGAAAGAACAGGACGGAATTTCCGCCGGACGCGGCGCCTTTTATGGCCTCTTCCGCCTCATTGTCTATGATCTCATAGCCCTCGCCGCCGTACAAACTGTCGCGGAGCCACCGGAGCGCGGCCCCTGCAGTATTTATGACTCCCTCGGTGACCCAGGCGTTTTTTCTTACATAGCCGCACCAGCCGACACTGCTGAACTTCTCCGGTCTCGGTGAGTCCCACAGTTTCGTTATGGCGCAAGCAGTGCCGAGGGAGGCAGTTATGATGCCTTCATCGAGTCCTGCGCCGAAAGCAGCGCATTTCTGGTCCTGAGCCCCGACAGCCACCGGGCACTCAGGGCTGATCCCCAGCTCGGACGCGACCTCAGGAAGCACGGTCCCCGCGGTCTCCCCGCTCCACAGGATGGGCGGCAGTTTCTCCTCCGGGATACTGTACTTTCCGAGAAGGTCCCTGCTCCAGCACTGCCTTCGGATGTCGTAAAGCAGCGTTCCGGAGGCCATCGAATGGTCCGTTACGCATTTTCCGGTCAGTTTTCCCGTGAGATAGTCCATTGGCATCAGGAACTTGTACGCCGAATCGAAAATCCCGCGCCTGTTGTTTCTCAGCCACATCAGCTTCGGCAGAGTATATACCGCGTCGATGTGTTTTCCCGTGAGTTGGAAGACCTTTTCGTCTCCCTCTTTTATTTTCAGCAGTTCAGTTTCATCTTTTGCCCGTATATCCAGCCAGCTTATGGCGTTGCAGAGAGGTTCCAGCCTTTCATTGACAGGGACAACGGTTATTCCCTGTGAACTGACAGAGATGCCGTTTATGCTCCCCGGGGCTATGCCGGAGCGCCTGATGGCCTCTTTCGCCGTACGCATGCTCATTCTCCACCACAGATCCGCGTTCTGTTCCGCAAGGCCGTTTTCTCCGGTGATCAGGCCGTATTCCTCATATTCGCTGCCCAGCACGTTCAGGCTGCCGTCAAAGACCATGCTCCTGCATCCGGTCGTGCCGAGGTCGATGGCAAGGTATGCTGCCATAGAATCTAAATCTCCCATATGTTCGCAGTACCCCCCGCCGTTCAGACGAGGGGTACATCGTTTCTATTTACGAATCCTGCACTCAGTCGCAGTTTTCCCAGTTGTGATAGATCTCCTGGACATCATCGCTGTCCTCGAGGTGTTCGATGAGAGCGTTCATGTTCTTTATGTCATCGGGATCCTCAAGCGTCACATATGACTGGGGGATCTTATCCTCTTCCGCTGACGCGATCTTGTATCCTTTTGCCTCAAGATCATCTCTCACGGCGTACAGGTCGGCAACTTCCGTGGTGATCTCAAAGGCGTCTTCGTCCGAGGAAAAGTCCTCTGCTCCGGCTTCAAGGGCTGCTTCCATAAGTTCATCTTCGTCTATGCCTTCATTGTCTTCCCTTGTAAGCACGATGACGCCCTTATCGTCGAACATGTAGGACACACATCCGCTAGCTCCGAGATTTCCGCCGTATTTATCAAAGAAATGCCTTACGTCCGATGCCGTGCGGTTTCTGGAGTCTGTTGCCGTTTCAACGATGACAGCCACGCCTGAAGGGCCGTATCCTTCATATATGATTTCCTCATACTGCACACTGTCAGCGCCCATGGCCTTCTTGATGGCCCGGTCGATGTTATCGTTGGGGACGTTGTTGGCCTTCGCCTTCGCGATCAGATCTCTCAGCTTGCCGTTGGTGTTGGGGTCTCCTCCGCCGTCGCGCACGCACATTGCAATCTCTTTCCCGATCTTTGTAAATACCTTTGCCTTCTGGGCATCGGTCTTCTCTTTTTTATTCTTGATATTGTTCCATTTGCTGTGGCCGGACATATATACCTCCGTGTACTATATTTTTTCTGGTGTTTTTATGCATATCAGCCCCAGAGCCGTACCCAGCACCTGCCTTGTCGCAGCCGTAAGCCTGACCCTGAACTTTTTCTGTTCCGCGGTTTCAGCCGTCACTATCGGGCAGTCGCGGTAAAATCTGTTGAAAGATGTGCAGACATCGATCACGAATCTCGTTATGACGGACGGCTCGTAATCCCCGATGGCGGCCTCCACTTTTTCTCCGAACCGGGACAGTGTTTTCAGCAGCGCCTCCTCGCTTTCGTGAGTGCATTCTCCTCCTTCAGCTTCGATCCCGGCCTCACTTGCCTTCGCCATGACGCTGCATGTTCTGGCGTATGTATACTGCGCGTAGGGGCCGGTGTTCCCTTCAAAGCTGAGCGCCTGCTCCAGGGTGAAATTGATGTCCTTGATCCTGTTGTTGAACAGATAATAGAACACTATGGCGCCAACTCCCACGGCTTCCGCGACTTCCTCGTTGCCGGCAAGCTCCGGGTTCTTTTCCTTCATTATCTCATGGACCTTGTCTATGGACTGCTTGAAGAGATCTCTGAGCAGCACCACGTTTCCGGTCCTGGTCGCAAGTTTTTCACCGCCTATGGAAACAGTACCGTACGGCACATGCACCAGCCCGCCGTACCAGTCATATCCCATGAGCTCTATGACCTTGAACCACTGGGCAAAGTGCAGGCTCTGAGCTGAAGACGTCACATAGATGCACTTGTCGAAATCGTATGTCTGTTTCCTGTACACCGCAGCCGCTATATCCCTTGTAGGATACAGGGTGGACCCGTCCTTTTTCAGGATCAGGCACGGCGGCATGCCGTATTCCGAAAGGTCTACGATCGAAGCTCCGTCGTCTATCTTCAGCATGCCCAGTTCCCTGAGTTTTTCGACCTGCGCCGGCATCTTGTCTGTATAGAAGGACTCTCCCTTGTAGGAATCGAACTCTATACCCAGCTGCCTGTACGTCTTCTGATATTCCTTGAGGGAAACGCTGACGAACCATTTCCACAGTTCAGTGTTTTCCTCGTCTCCTGTCTCAAGTTTGTGAAATTCCGCCCTGGCCTCATCTTTCAGTTCAGGGTTCTCTTCGCATTCGTTGTTATATCTGACATACAGTTTTACGAGCTCGTCCACGCCGCCTTCTTCTATGACTTCCCTGCTGCCCCATCTTTTGTATGCGGCTATCTCCTTGCCGAACTGGGTCCCCCAGTCCCCGAGGTAGTTTATGCCTACGCATTTATAGCCCACGAACTGATGGAGCAGTTTGAGGGAGTGGCCGATGACGGTGGTCCCCAGGTGGCCTATATGGAAAGGCTTGCATATGTTCGGTGAAGAATAGTCCAGGACAACGGTCTTGCCTTTGCCTGTCTCAGAGGAGCCGTATGAACTCCCTTTTTCCTCGATCTCATGAAGGATGTGGTCGACGAGATACTGTTTCGCGACCCTTATGTTCAGGTATCCGCCCACTGCCTCCATAGACCCGTATTCAAAGGAAGCGGTCTTTTCCGCCAGCATCTCCGCGATCTTCTGGGGAGAGTTCCTGAGAGATTTCGAGAGCCTGAAACACGGGAAAGCCAGGTCCCCCATTTCCGGGCTGGGCGGGTATTCAAGGAAGGAAGAGATATCTTCCGCGGTGAACGGCGATTCCCCGCAGATCTCCTTGATCGCGGCCAGTATACCGGCCGCGGCCAGATTCTTAAAATTACGCATTCTTATCAGATATCCTTAATAAAGCTTTGCTGAAGCTGTGTTTTCTTGCTCTGTTCCTCAAGAATATGATGGATCTTCTTGACAGGGTTGAGCAGCGTGCTCACCGAGCGGTCCTTGTTGAGAGTGTCTATCATGAGAGCCACATATTTGCACATGTTGACTTCCTCATACCATTCCTTCTCAATAAGGCCTTCGGGACGGTATATCAGGTTCGTGGTGAAGCATTTCGTGAACAGACCTTCCTCATATGCCTTGTCAAAAGAATCGAATCCGGCAGTGAACAGTCCGAAGGAAACGAAGAAGAATATCCTCTTTGCTCCGCGCTCCTTCAGCTGTCTTGACACGTCGATTATGGATTCTCCGGAGGAGATCATGTCATCAACGACGATCGCGTCCTTGCCTTTGAGATCCTTACCGAGGTATTCGTGGGCTTCTATGGGGTTCTTGCCGTCGATCACCACCGCGTAGTTGCGCCTCTTGTAGAACATGCCCAGGTCTATGCCCATGACTGAAGCATAGTACATGGATCTTGATATAGCGCCTTCATCCGGCGAGATGACCATTATATCTTCATTGGAGAGAGAGACATCGGGCACCGCTCTTACCAGAGCCTTCAGCATCTGGTATGTGGGACGTACATTGTCGAAGCCCGTGAGAGGGATAGCGTTTGACACCCTGGCGTCATGGGCGTCGAAAGTGATTATGTTCTGGACCCCCATGTTCACCAGCTCCTGAAGGGCGATGGCGCAGTCCAGGGATTCCCTTGAATTTCTCTTATGCTGCCTTCCTTCATAGAGCATGGGCATTATCACGGTGATCCTGCGCGCCTTGCCTCCTATCGCGGCGATAACACGCTTCAGGTCCTGAAAATGGTCGTCGGGACTCATGGGTATGCACTGGCCGAACATGCGGTAGGTCACTCCGTGGTTGAAGCAGTCGGAGTAGATATACACGTCATGGCCCCTCATGGACTCATTGAGCATCCCCTTTCCTTCTCCGGATCCGAACCTCGGACAATCGGCCGATCCTATGAAGGAAGCGTCTTCATCATGGCTGCGCCACTCGCGGAGGTAGAAGTCCACCTGGTCAACGAACTTGTCGCAGCCTTTCATGCCTATAACTGAAAGGTCCCCAAAATAATTGTCTCTCATACGTCCCCCTAAAATATTCAATTGATGTGAACAGTTGCTTTTTGAATCTTTTGAATCAAGAAAAACATATTCCGTTTAATTATATCACATTTTTCAGTCAAATGGCACATTTTCTCAAAAAACAACGCAAAATATGTCACAAAAAAACCGGATGCCCTGTGCAGCTTTTGTACTGGTTGTCACACAGCATCCGTGATTCTGTCATTTAATTTTGTTTTTCCCGCCCATCATGGATCCGGATGCCTTTTTTGCGGTGTTTCTCAGCGTTTTCACGGCTTCCTTCATGTCATCGGCCCTGAACGCGCCGGTGCCTACCACAAACACGTTCGCCCCGGCCTCCGCCGCTTCTGATATGGTGGATGTACCTATTCCTCCGTCCACCTGGATGTCACACCGGAGTCCCCTTGAACTGATGAACTCCCTGATCTCCCTCACCTTCGGCATCATATCAGCCATAAATTTCTGGCCTCCGAACCCCGGCTCGACCGTCATCACAAGGATCATGTCCGCCATCTCAGCCATGTCAAATATATCAGCGGCCGGCCTGGCGGGTTTCAGGGATATCCCGGCTTTCATGCCGAGCTCCTTTATCCTTCTGACGGTATTCCTGACGGTCTCACCGTCTGAGTAATCGGAATGCACGGTCACGTAATACGCTCCTGCTTCCTTCAGCACCTCCAGGTATTTTTCCGGACACACAGTCATCATGTGCACATCCAGGGGAAGCCTGGTTATTCTTCCTATCTTTGAGATGATATCGAAACCGAAACTAATGTTCGGCACATATACGCCGTCCATCACGTCACAGTGAAGCATGTCGGCTCCTGCTTCCTCCGCTCTTCTGACCTCATCCTCGAGATGAAGGAAGTCACACGCAAGAAGCGAAGGTGATATTTTGATCTTCTGCATTTTCATGTCCCCCTAACCGTTTTCACGGAGCAGTACCACCGCATGGGCCGAGATCCCCTCTCCTCTGCCGGTGAATCCCATTTTTTCCTCCGTCGTCGCCTTGACATTGACCCTGTCTTTTCCGGTATTCATGACTGACGCCAGCTTTTCCTTCATCATGTCAAGATACGGAGCAAGCTTCGGTCTCTGGGCAATGACGGTCATGTCGGCGTACTCGACCGAAAGGCCCTTTTTATCCAGGATCCGGCATACCCTCTCCAGCAGCAGGCAGCTGTCAGCGCCCAGGTATTCGTCATCGCTGTCCGGGAACTGGTTGCCGATATCCTTCTCCCCGGCCGCTCCGAGAAGAGCGTCCATGAGAGCATGGACGAGAACATCTCCGTCCGAATGGGCCAGAAGGCCTCTGTCATATTCTATTTTTACCCCGCCGATCACTAGGGGCCTGTCGCCGCCGAATCTGTGGGCATCATATCCGTGACCTATCCGCATCATCTGTTCTCCCTGAGTTTGAGCAAGGTCTCTGCGACCGCAATGTCATCCTTGTACGTTATCTTTATATTGTTCCGGTCTCCCTCGATCAGCTTCACGCCGAATCCCGCACGTTCGCACAGCGAGCAGTCGTCCGTCCCGAGAAAACCCGCCTTTTCAGCCGTATATGAAGCCGCCCTGTAAATGTCGGCCTTGAACACCTGGGGCGTCATCACCATCCAGGTATCCTCCCTTTTCACGGTCTCTTTCACATTTCCCAAAAGATCCGTTTTCTTTATGGTATCCGTCGCGTGGTATCCGAGGGCTGCGGCTCCGTACAGGTATGCCGCTTCAAATACCGCTTTGATGTCTTTTTCCTCAACCAGGCATCTCGCGGCGTCATGTATCGACACGTAATCGCACTCGGGATTGACAGCGTCAAAGCCGTTTTTGGCAGACGCCTGTCTCGTTTCGCCGCCTGCCACCACGCGGGTGAGCTTGGTAATGCCGTTTTCTTCAAGTATGTTCCGCACTCCGTCCGTATCCTGGGGCCGCGTGACCACGACGATCTCGTGGATGAACCCGCAGTTCTCGAAGGCCCTGGCCGCCCTTACGATAACCGGGACCCCGGCCACCTCGGCGAACTGCTTGACCAGTTTTTCGTCAAACCTGGTGCCTGAGCCCCCCGCAAGGATGACTGCAGAGTTGAACCTGTTCCTGTTTGACGAACCTATCAAAGAAGATAACTTTCCCATATCCCTCACACACCGATCATCGAAATATATCTTTCTTCAAGCCGTTCAAGCCGTTCAAGCTCGGCTTTTCTTCTTACATACGACCCGGAAAAGTAGTATTTCACTTTTCTGTCCGGGAGACCGGCCCCGGCCGCTGCCCTTTCAAGACACGGATCTTCGCCAACTCCAAGGACAGCCTTGATCCTCTTCACTGTTCCCAGATTGCCGTCGATCAGATCGGTCTCCCTGCCGAAATACTGTCTGAAAGAGTCCCTGAACAGTGAGAAATGAGTGCAGCCCAGAACGACAGCGTCGTAGTCACGTGCGGAACCGGTCTTCTCTCTCAGATATTTCACTGTTTCAGGAATGCCGAACTGCTCCGCTTCAGCAAGCCTCACGAGTTCCGGCATCGCTATGAGATCAGGATCGGAACCCGAGGATTCTATAAGGCTGCGGAGCTTTTCTCCGTGGATAGTGACCTCGGTCGCGCACACAAGTATCCTTCCTTCAGGATGTCTGCGGACCGCCGGCATGAGAGCCGGTTCCATGCCCACGATCGGAATACTGTATTTTTCCCTGAGGAATCCTACGGCGATACTGGTCGCTGTGTTGCACGCCAAAATCACCGTATCGACTCCTTTTTTCACAAGGAACGAAACGGCGTAATCAACATATTCTATTATCTCTCCCGCTGTCTTCTCCCCGTACGGGACGTGGGACTCGTCAGCGTAGTAGATGAAATCCGCGTCAGGCAGGCAGATCCTGGAAAGCGCGAGCACCGTAAGGCCTCCCACGCCGGAATCAAAAACACCAATCTTCATAATATCCCCCGGCCGCGATCCGGCACTGCTATTATATATCATACCTTCTTCCGATTCAAGATATCAGACGCCTGCCCTGCCGTTAATATTTGCATAATCATTTTTTAACAATCAAACGTTGATTATTCCCCCGGAAAATGGTATGATATGTACGAAAACAAAATCTAAGCGAAAAGGAGATATATCAATGGATTTCATCGAAGAAGTAAAAAGAAGCGCAACTAACTTTGCCGAGATGGCAAAAGAAAAGACAGCGACCGTGACCAATCTCGCTAAGCTTAACATCAACCTCAAGACCACGGAAGCCAAGCTGGGTGAAGTGTACGAAGAAATCGGCCGTCTGTTCTACAAGGCTGAGCGCGAGAACCTCGACAATAACGCAGCCATCACCGAGTACATTCTCGAAGCTGACAGGTACTCTGCCGAGATCGAGCAGATCAAAAAGGACCTGGCAAAGCTGAGAAACGTTAAAGTCTGCCCGAAGTGCGGCAACGAGATCGATATTTCCTTCGAATACTGCAACCACTGCGGTGAGAAGCAGGAAATGCCGGAAGAACCTGAAGAGGAATGCTGCTGCGGATGTGAAGAGGCTGAAGAAGCTGAAGAAAAGGAAGAGGACAAGGAATAGGCCTTGACTCAAAATCAGGCAACAGGGATCCCGCATATGACGGGATCCTCTTTTTTTGCGGCTACCGTTTGTTCGCGGCGGTCAGCTTGACAAAATCCGGGAATTGGGATATAATTTGCCACGGTCCGGAGAGGACCGTTCCGTTTCCGGGGTGTAGCGCAGTTGGTAGCGCACTTGGTTTGGGACCAAGATGCCGCAGGTTCGAATCCTGTCACTCCGATCATATCGGGTATCCATAACGGACTTGAGGTATGGATACCCGATTTTTTGTCAATTTGAAATAAAGACTCCTTCTATACAATGTATTGACAGATGCGGGTATGATGCGCATAATATCAATGTAAACACATATATGGAGGGTCAAAAATGGCAACGGTTAGTATCAATATCAGAGTAGACGAAAAATTGAAAAAGCAAGCAGAAGCCTTGTTTTCAGAGCTCGGGTTGAACATGTCTTCAGCGATCACCGTTTTCCTCAAATCTTCTGTCGATTATAACGGAATACCTTTTGAAATCAGAAAGACTGAACGCTACCTGGCAGTAGGCGATGCCGAACTGCTCACCGTTTCAAACGAACTGCTCGACAAAAACAAAGAACCATACAGGGTGCTTGCAAAATGAGGATACTTACAAAAGACCAGATCATTCACTTGCATGCGCAATTGATAAATATCAGCAGGCTGATGAGTTATTATTTCTTCCGCCTCTGTGCACAATACTCTCTGGGACTTTCAAAACCGAAGAACATGAAAGAAGAGAACATCCATGGGAAAAAAGCAGTATTATTAGCTTTGGCAGTCTTTGTGTTACTGCTGTGCATGTCGTGTTCCGCGCCTGCACAATCCGGTGATAATACCGAAGTGACACCGTCTGTGCCCCGCTCCGCTCTTGATATACTGGCGGATATCCCGGGCGTGCTGAAAGCTGAACAAGTCCGTGTCACGGACTATGATGACATCGACTGGTCGGGGTTTCCTGAAGAAGTACTGGAATCGATGCATGAAATGGTAGACGGGATCGTTGACAGGACTCTGTCCTATTCCATACTTTACGAGGTTGAAGGAGTAAGAGTCCAGGCATTCTGCTCCGTGCCTGAGGACTATCTCGAAAACCCACGGCCGCTAATCTTGTTTTTGAGAGGCGGAAACGGTGACTACGGAGCGATAAACCAGGGAAGCACAGCAGCTGAATCCTATATGTCCGACTGCGTGGTGCTGTCGACGCAATACCGGGAGACCTATCCGGGCAACGGCAAAGATGAATTCGGCGGTGCTGATCTTTTGGATGTGTTGTTCTGGATTGAACGCGCAAAGGACCTGACATTTGCCGACACGGACCGCTTCTACATGATAGGCGAATCACGCGGCGGCATGGAACTGTGCCTTGCACTGAGAGAAGTTCCGGAAGGAACCATCACAGCGGCTGCGAGCATCTCCGGCATCTACAATTTGAAACAAACATATCTGGAGCGAGAGGATATGCGGAGCATGCTCTCGAACAGAGTCGGTGGCACACCTGAAACCGCGCCAGAGGCTTATGAGTCCCGTAGCGCAGTAACATTCGCCGACCGGATCAACACTCCTCTTCTTCTCGTTCACAGCACTGGGGATACCCGCGTTTCGTATTCCCAGGCTCAGATTTTTTCATCTGTCATGAAGGATGCCGGCAAAACGTGTGAGCTCTGGACAAGGGAAGATGATGTGCATGGGATAACCTCGCCCAAGGAGCTGGCAGCCATCGTGGAATGGCTGGAAAATCAATAAATACAAAAGCTGATTTTTCAGAGGAAATCGGTGCATCGATCGGTTTCCTCTGTTTTTGGCTGTTCCTCCGTATCCGAATCAGCGTTTCCCCGATTTTTTCTTCTGTTTTGTCACAAACACGGCATGTTGTTTCGTTATGGTTAGTGTCCGGACAGGAATCCCGATGAAAGGAGTTGTGCTATGCAGTCGAGTTCAGATATCATCGACAAACTGTACAGGCAGTACGAACAGTCCATGTACCATGAAGCGTATGAAGTGCTGCACGACGAGTATCTCGCTGAGGACGCCGTCCATGAAGCCTTCCTCAAGCTAATAAAGAACTGCGGGAAACTCACGGATCCCGGATCCCCCGCGGTACGCAGATACGTCTTCAAGGCTCTGGAAAGCGCTGCACTGGATATCTACAGGAAGCAGAAGAAACTGCGCGAGAAATGTCTTGAACTGGACGAGTCGGTGGAAAACACGGCTGCCTCTGAAGAGCCCGGTCCCGAGGTCCAGTCAGACCTCTTCACGGAATTGCCCGGGAAGTACGCATCTGTCATGCGATGCCTGTTCATTGACGGGCTCAGCATCCGCGAAACGTCCGCCGTGCTGAGTATAAGCGAAGCGCTGGTGAGAAAGCGCTGCGAACGCGGCCGCAAACTCCTTGAAAAAACACTCAGACAAAAGTAGGAGAACAATCATGAAAGAAGATCATGTTTTTTCTGAAGAATACAGCAGGCGAAAACATACCGTTATGTGTGCCCTGCGCCGCGAAGAAGCGGCCGGGGCAGCCACCATCTCCCGCCGGCATTCCGGAACGGCCGTCAGGATACTGGTCTGCGCTGCAGTGCTGGCGGCACTTACGGTAAGCGTTTTTGCCATCACGCGATTCATCGATTTCCGGGTCAGCAAGGAAGGCAGTGAGGTTTCGGTCCACGCAGGCACCACTGCCTCCGATCCCGATAGCGCGCCTGTCTCTGCAAACACGCCTGGGAACAACGGCACAGGCACTGCTGATGAAGAAAAGCCACTCCGTAGCTGGCGCTCACAGGATGGAGAGATCAGCGTCTGCCTGTCCATCCCAGACATTCCGTCAGACATGCTGGAAAACACGACGGCCAGCGGCAAGTACGGAAGCCAGGATCGTTCGCGCCGTATTACAATCTGCGGAATAGACCTGCGCCGCAGTGACCTTGACCAGATCGTTTCCGGCGCGACAGACACCATGCAGCTGGATGCCGGAGGAAAGATCATGTACGTCATCAAAAAGGGCGAGGCAGACTTCTACGACCGCGTCGCCTATATAGCGTACGAGGAGGAAGAACTGATCCTCAAGCTCTATGTGAGCTACGGGATCACGGACGCCGAGCTTCTCTCGCTCGCGTCTTCGATAACGGTCGGATATACCACTGATACGCTTCTGGCGATACCCATTGAAAATGAGATCGAAACCGGTCCAGCCGGAAAAACATCATATGAGACCGGGTACGTTCCAGTGCTCGTGACCGAGCTCAAAAAGACCGGTACTCCGCTCCGGGCGGATACAGGCTGGTTCACACTGACGGTCAGCGACGTGAGCGTTCATGACAACGTCAGCGCCCTTGATCCGTCGAACGTCCTCCGCGCGGAGTATATCGGAAAATTCACCGACGGGGACGGCGCCCTTGTCCCGTATAACAGGACGGAAGTGTTCCTGACCGCAGGGTCGGGTGAGACGCTGCCTTCCTCCTTCGGGGAGACTGTCTCAGTGACAAAAAAACTGTATGTCCTGACACTTACCCTGACCGACGTGCAGCTTGACGAGTTCACGGATGAAGACAAGTACTCCATGATTTGCGCCATCGTGGCGTCCTTAAAGCTCAACGGATATACCGTGAAGGACGGAAGAGCCGAGATCACGAGCCTCAATGCGGTCATAGACCGTCTGCCGGGGGAATACTCCTCCTTCAGCGAGCCCGTATACCGGGAGGATCTCGGGAACGGCCGGTGGCGGGTAGCCTACCTTGTGGATGAGGACATAGCGGAAGGCGACCTAATGCTGTATGACCGGACACAGGGCATCTTCGTCAAGATCCAGTGATCCAGTTTGACACCAAAGCAAAAAGCTGTGGGCGACCACAGCTTTTTCGTTTTTATATCACATTCCCGTAAGCCATCTCCATGGAGTTCGAAAGGCCCACGGCCTCATCTATCCCGTACGGAGGAACGCCTCCGTTTACCAGTGCGTCTATCCATCCGCCCAGCGGATCGGGACCCGGCGCCGGAAGATCCGGGAACACCCAGCCGCTTCCGGTGTTGTAACAAAGCCTGTCCATGAAGCCGCCCGCAAGGATCGTCCCCTTGTCCCCCACTATCTCGAAGGAGAAGGGATCTCTTTCCGCGACAAAGGCCGTCTCGCTAACGCCGATGGCTCCGTCCTCATAGGTGAATACGGTCACCGCGTTGTCCTCTACCGAATCCACCGTGACGTTGGTGAAGGCGGAAGCTGCTGATTTCGGCCTGCCCATGAGCCACTCCAGGATATACATGGAATGGGCTCCCAGATCCATCATGGCTCCTCCTCCGCAGGACTCCCTGTCGTAGAACGTCGGGGGCAGCCATCCGACCGACGCCCCGTTGTGCGCGTTGCGCATCCTGCAATAGCTGATTTTCCCTATGAGGCCGCCGTCTACGGCCTGTTTGATCCATTTGAAGTCAGGTCTCGCCTTCCAGGGGAACGAGATCGTGAATCCGACTCCGTTCTCACGGATGGCACGGGCCACGTCCTCGGCGTCCGCTTTTGTAAAGCACAGCACCTTTTCGGTGAATATGTGCTTTTTCGCCTCCGCGGCTTTGATGATAAGCTCCTTGTGGAGATTCGTGGCCGAACAAACGACAACAGCGTCCACGTCTTCCCTTCCGAGCAGCCTGGCATAATCAGGTTCAAATGCGCAGCCAAGCTGTTCCGCGGCTTTTCTTCCCGCCTCCCCGTCCGGATCCCAGAGGACTGTTATCCTGCAGTTCGGATTTCTCGCCACAGCATTGGCGTAACCCCAGAAATGTACGTGCCATGTGCCCACAAGACCGATATTTATCATTGTTTTTCTCTCCTCCATATCTTTTTTCAGCCCAATGATACAATATATATACCCTGCCGTCAATAAGGTTTTTCCCGGGCTCCCGCAAGTTTTTTCAGGAAATTTCAAATTTCCTGTTGACAGTGTAACATTGTTATGCTATCATAGCGTCAAGAACGATGTAACAATGTTACGAAAGGAGAGACGCATGGGAAATGAGACTGATTTTTCCGGGTACATCTCAAAGGCGGACCTTCTGAAAAGATACGGGATCTCCTACGGTTCCCTTTACAGATGGAAGCGGATGGGACTGATCCCCGAAGAATGGTTCATAAAGATGTCCGTTCCGTCTGGCCAGGAAACGTTCTTCCGTGAAGACGTGATCTGTCCGAGGATCGATGAGATAATCTGGGAAAGGGACCACGGGAACCTGGAAGATCTCGCCGGCAGGCTGTCACCCGAAGAAGAGAGCAGACCGTTCATGATGCTTGAGACCAGGTTCGAGAAGAAAAAAGTTAAGCTTGAGGACATAGTCTCTGTCACCGTAGACACGGGATACGCCGTGAAGGACATCACGGAAAGCCTGGCGGAGATCATACGTGCGGTTTTCATCGAAGATGGGAAGGAGGATAGCAATGGATAACGCAGGCGATGTCAGGATCAGCGGATCGGGAACGATCACGGGTGGCGTCTACAACAACATCTCCATAAGCGGCGGCGGCAAATGGAACGGCGACGTGGAATGCGCTTCGTTCCGGGTGTCGGGAGGCGCCAAAGGCAGCGGAGACATAAGGGCAAGCGAGGAGATCGCGGTCTCGGGAAGCTTCAAGTCACAGAGCGCCGTTTACTGCGGCGGTTCCGTCAAGATCTCCGGTTCCGCGTCATGCGACGGGGATCTCAGGGGCGATGGAAGTATCCACATATCGGGAGGAGCCGCCTGCGGCAGGCTCACCGGAGGAAAGGTCCGGATCTCGGGCTCCATCAGGTGCGAGAGTGCGAGAGCGGAATCCCTCTGCATATCCGGCGGCTGCAATATCGAAGGCGACTGCGAGGCCGAAAAGGCCGAGATCAGCGGGGCCACGAACATAAAGGGACTGCTCAACGCCGACGAGATCATAATCCATTCAGGCGGAAAACACTGCTATTCGAATATAGGCAGCATAGGCGGAAGGACCGTCACCATCGACAACTGCTCGCCGGGAGTCAACATTCTGTTCGGATTCATAACCGTCGTCACAGGCACTCCGTCCTGCACCGTCGTGACGGAGTCCATCGAGGCTGACGAGATAGACATAATGTCGACAAAGGCGGAAGTCATCCGCGGAAACAATGTGAAGATCGGAGAGGGATGCAGGATCCGCAGAGTGGAATACTCCGGGACCCTGGACGTGGATCCCGCTTCCGAAGTCGAAGAAGCGATAAAAATTTGAATCATATATATGGAGGACACAAAATGTTAGATGACATCATCAGCGCCCGGAAAGCACATTTTGCGGACGGGGTACAGACCGTAATGCGCGGGCATGAGAACCGCTCCAGAAGGGTGGTGCTCATGAAGGGCAATCTGGTCTCGAACGCCAGGAGCGAATCAAGAGGTATCAGCGCCAGAGTCACCAAGAACGGAAGATGCGGCTTCGCGTCGATAGCTTCCTATACGCCTGAGGACGCGGAGACCGTGCTGAAGGCGGCCACCGAAAATGCCGTCTTCATCGACAAAAGGGCCAAAGCCCCGAGAATCACTTATCCCGCTCTTCCCTACGCGGAGATCCCGGTGAACCGTCTCATAGTGGATACGGAGCAGAAGAGACTGATTGAAGCCGTAAAGGCGCTCGACGAATACATCGCGCAAAAATACCCGGATCTTCTCAGCCGGACCGTGGTGTATACGGAGGATTCCCAGGACAAGATAATAGTCACATCCGACGCAGCAAGCGGCCATGTGACATACCCGAGATGCTATATCTACGTCATGATGACGGCGGAAAGCGACTCCGGCGCTCCGGTGGAACTGTTCGAAGCCTTCGGCGGAGCCGGCAGCTTCGATGACAATTTCTCGGATCTCTCATCACTGTATCCGGATATCGAGAAGCTCTACCGGCAACTCATGGACAAGAAGCACGGGGTCTATGCCGAGGCCGGCAACAAGACCGTCATCCTGGGCGGCTTCATGAGCGGCATGCTCTCCCACGAGGCCGTGGGACACACCGTTGAGGCGGACCTGGTCATGGGCGGAAGCGTCGCGGGACCCAATCTGAACAAGCAGGTCGCGGCGGAATGCATCACTCTGGTGGACTTCGCGAACCGGGCCTTCGGAGAGGCCGCTCCCCTTCCCGTCTATCTCGATGACGAAGGAACAGTGGCAAAAGACGCCGTCCTCATAGAGAACGGCATACTGACGGGATTCATGAACAGCCGCGACACGGCGCAGCGCTTCGGAGTCGAACCCCTCGGGAACGCCAGAGCCTGGGCCTTCAATGACGAGCCTCTCATCAGGATGAGGAACACCTGCATCCTTCCGGGCAGATATTCCCTCGAGGAGATGATCGGATCCATCGACGACGGATACTATCTGATCTCCAGCGGCAACGGCCAGGCGGACCTTACCGGTGAATTCATGTTCGGCGTCACCATGGGATACGAGATCAAGAAAGGCAAGCTGGGCAGGGCGCTCCTCGATACCACGGTCTCCGGGATCGCATTCGACATGCTGAAAACAGTTGACATGGTATCCGAAAACGTCACATGGGCTTCCAGCGGCTTCTGCGGCAAGAAGCAGATGATGCCCGTGGGCATGGGCGGA
>JAFTCY010000115.1 GCA_017454465.1 Clostridia bacterium | reverse complement strand
TATAAACCCGACCATCGCAAGGGTGATGAGGATCGTTCCAAGGTTTTCCATGAGCCAGGCCATTGCTTATCACTCCTTTTTTAAACTCCTATGGTCAGTTTATCTGCCTCTTTGTATTTTCTGAAGAACAGCATATAAACCATCATACCAAGGGTTAGGATAGCAAATATCAAGCCTACAACGTTGATGCTACCGGTGAATATACTGCCGAACTGATTGATCATCAGAGAAATAAGGTACGCGAATCCGCATTGATATCCTATGGCAAATAATGTCCACTTGGCACTGTTCATTTCACGTTTGATTGCACCGATGGCTGCGAAGCAGGGTGCGCACAGCAGGTTGAATACCAGGAAAGAATAACCAGTGACTGGAGTAAAGGCTTGTGAGAGCGCCTGCCATGTTGTTAACTGTCCACCTCCATAGAGGATGCCCATAGTTCCGACAATGTTTTCCTTTGCGACCAGTCCAGTTATTGAGGCTACAGCTGCCTGCCAGTTGCCCCAGCCGAGAGGGGCAAAGATCCAGGCGATGGCACCGCCGATTTTTGCGAGAATTGAAAGGTCAAGTTCTTCTTCAGAAAGCATTCTGAAGCCTTCTTCGGTGAAGCCAAAGTAACTGGTGAACCAGACGACTATCGTTGAGAGCAGAATAATCGTGCCTGCTTTCTTTATGAACGACCATCCACGCTCCCACATGGAACGTAGAACATTTCCTGGTGTAGGCCAGTGATATGCAGGCAGTTCCATTACAAACGGCGCGGGATTTCCGGCAAACATTTTTGTTTTTTTCAGCATGATACCGGAGATGACGATTGCAGCCATTCCAATGAAATATGCGGACGTTGAGACCCAGGGTGACTTGCCGAAAATAGCACCGGCAATCATGGCAATAAACGGTATCTTTGCTCCGCAAGGGATAAATGTTGTTGTCATGATGGTCATACGTCTGTCGCGTTCGTTTTCAATAGTCCTGCTGGCCATGATACCCGGCACACCACATCCGACACCGATCAGCATCGGAATAAAGGATTTCCCAGACAACCCGAATTTGCGGAATACACGGTCAAGAACAAACGCTATACGCGCCATATAGCCGCATGCTTCGAGTATCGCCAGAAGAAGGAACAGTACGAGCATTTGCGGTACGAATCCAAGGACTGCACCGACACCTGCAACTATACCGTCCAGGATCAATCCCTTAAGCCAGTCTGCAGCATTAACAGCATCCAGCCCTTTTTCGATAAGTGCGGGAATTCCCGGTATCCATGTTCCGTAATCAGCGGGGTCGGGCTCTTCTCCTATATCTTCCAGAGTCTTCAAAGCCTCTTCATATTCTTCAAGATTTGCGGTTTCTTTGGTTACTTCCAGTGTTTCATCGTCTTCAACAGCATATGTGAAATCTCCGCTTGGAGCTGAACCGTTTTCTTCAATATATGCATTATATCCGTCTACGATAGCAGAAGCTGAACTGTATTTTTCTGCGATCTCATTGTATCCGCCGTCCATTCCGAAAAGGTGAAAGCCGTCACCGAAAACACAGTCGTTAGTGAAATCTGTTGCCGGAGCTCCGACCGCTACCATTGCGATCCAGTATACCAGAAACATTACCACGGCAAAAATCGGAAGTCCAAGCCAGCGGTTGGTTACAACTCTGTCTATTTTGTCAGATACAGTGAGGCTCCCGGCTTTTTTCTTTTTATAGCAGGATTTTATCGCCTCGGCAATATATATGTACCGCTCGTTTGTGATGATGCTTTCTGCATCGTCATCCAGTTCGGCCTCAGCAGCGGCAATATCCTGCTTTATGTGATCCATGGTTTCTTCCGGGATATTCAGCTGCTCAAGGACCTTATCGTCGCGTTCGAATATCTTGATTGCGTACCACCGCTGCTGCTCATCCGGAAGATCATGCACAACAGCTTCTTCTATATGAGCCAGAGCATGTTCCACTGGCCCGGAAAAGCGGTGCAGCGGAATGGTCTTAGCCGATTTTGCAGCTTCGATAGCCGCTTCTGCCGCATCCATTACACCGGTTCCTTTGAGAGCCGAGATCTCGATTACTTTACAGCCAAACTGGCGAGACAGTTCTTTGATGTTGATCTGGTCTCCGTTTTTTCTGACCATATCGATCATGTTCAGTGCCAGAACAACAGGGATTCCCAGTTCTGTCAGCTGTGTCGTCAGATACAGATTGCGCTCAAGATTTGTGCCATCGATTATATTCAGGATCACGTCGGGTCGTTCACCGACAAGATAGTTTCTTGCAACCACTTCTTCCAGGGTATAGGGAGAAAGAGAATAAATACCCGGAAGATCGGTGATCGTCACGTCATCATGTTTCTTCAGTTTGCCTTCTTTCTTTTCCACTGTTACACCCGGCCAGTTTCCTACAAACTGATTTGAGCCGGTCAGTGCGTTGAACAGTGTGGTTTTACCGCTGTTCGGATTGCCCGCCAGAGCGATTCGTAGACTCATAGTTTTATCCTTCCTGCGCAGACGCGCTTTAAACAATTAGCGTATGCTAACCAATGCTTTTATAAATTCGGGGCTGTTTACCCCGGATTTAAGTTATTCAACCTCGATTATCCCGGCATCGTCCTTGCGAATCGACAATTCATAATTTCGCACAGTAACCTCTATAGGATCCCCTAGCGGAGCGACTTTACGCACATAGACTGGTGTGCGCTTTGTAATGCCCATGTCCATAATTCTTCTTTTTACAGCACCATCGCCGTGAATACGCACAACTGTTGCGGTTTCTCCGATTTTGACATCTCTCAAAGTTTTCATAGTGTCGTTTCCTTTAAATCATGATTCTTCTTGCCAGCTCACCGCTGACTGCGACCCGGCTTTCTTTGACCTTGACGATCAGATTTCCACCGAGCATGCTTATGACGCTTACCTCACCTCCAACGTTGAAGCCGAGGTCTTCCAGGTGTTTTTTGACTTCCGGACTTCCGCCTATCTTTTTGATGATATGGACTGGCCCGGATTCTGCATAAATAAGCGGTATCATTGTGTCCCTCCCCGCATCCGTGGTTAGCACATGCTAATCGCTGCCCTAAAAAAGTGGTTAGCAACCTCTAACCATATATATTATAGTTAGCAAAGGCTAACATGTCAATAGGTAAAATCATTTTTTTCATTGCTTTTTGTGCCTATTTGTGATAAGCTTTTTCATATAAACTAAGGAGGTGTTGGCATGTCGATACAGGAATCTGGGGAAATGTATCTTGAGACTATATATATCCTGTCACGAAAGTCATCTTCGGTCCGCAGCATTGACGTGGGTGAGTACATGGGGTATTCGAAGCCTTCGGTGAGCCGGGCGATCGGGCTGCTGAAAAAGATCGGCCTTGTCAGAACGGATGAGAACGGCTATCTTAAGCTTACTGTCGAAGGAGAAGAAAAGGCCAGAGCTATTTATGAGCGTCATACGATCCTGACGAAACTGTTCATCAGCCTAGGAGTGGATGAAAAGACCGCAGCAGAAGATGCATGCAGAATAGAGCATTATATAAGCGATAAGACTTTTGAAGCACTCAAAGACCATATGAAAAAGTACGGATACGAGCTTTCTTGAGCTGCCGCAAAGGACGTATGGCTGTGTAGCTTCCGGGCAAGGCTGTGGATGTTATTCCTTGCTTGGTATTCTTTTTGAACGGAGTATATAATGGAACTGAATCCAATTCTCAGGATCGAATATGTTTCAGAAGGGAATATATCCGAAAACGAGGTAAGTATATTATGCGGTCATGCTACTGACGGTAATATTACAATTGATCTGGATGACTGTGAGGGAGTTATCACGCCCCGACTGATTTCGGCGTCTCCGCAGTGCCTGCGGACAGTCAGACTGTTTTTCCCATTCAGCGACCCTGACTCGGAAAAGATATACTACAGTGATGCATATATAACCAATGAGTGTACAAAGACGGGAAGGCTGTCCGATGACGGAAATGTCCGCAGCGCGTCTCTTGTTCTTGTAAAGAACGAGGGTGATGTGGGTCCATGCAAGGCTAGAGGGATCGGGTTCGTCACATCTGTCCGCTTTTTCGCGTGGTTTGACCTGAACAGCTCGGGTATAAGTGTTATATACTTCATGGAAGACAAGGAACTCGTGCAGGGACAGGTGTACAGTCTTGAGAAATTTATAATATGTTCCGGCATGACACCAGAAGATTTCCTTGAACGGCTGGCTTCAAAGATACGGAGTGAAAACGGGGAGAGGGGACCCACCGGCATTCCTGTGGGATTCTGCTCCTGGTCCCGGTACTACGGGAACGTAAATGAGGAAAAGATCCTGTATAACGTGCGGCAGATGGAAAAGTATATTCCTGAGTTCGCAAATCTTGTACAGATAGATGACGGATGGCAGCTTTCCGGTACATTCTGCGGAGACTGGCAGTGCAATACAGAAAAATTCCCGCGGGGAATGGCTTTTGTTTCTGACGAGGTTCATTCCAGAAACATGAAGTTCGGGATCTGGATGGCGCCCTTTTTACTTACAAAGACATCAGCAGCCTTTGACAGGCTTAAAGGAATGGCGAGATTGGATCATGAGTATTTAAAAGGTGTTTATGCTTTTGAACTCGACAATCCTGAGTACCTTGATTACCTCTATAACCTGTTCCGCAGGATCAAGGAAGAGTGCCGGTGTGATTATATCAAGCTGGACTTTCTTTTCGGCGCGCTAGGATACCATGGTGAAACAGCTGACGGAATCTACACATATAAAAGCGATTACTGTATAGCCGTTTTAAGAAACGCACTGAAGACTATAAGGAAGGCGGTGGGAGAGGAAATGCTGCTCCTTTCCTGCGGCAGCCCTATACTTGCCGCAGCAGGGATATTTGACTTCAGAAGGGCTGCGACCGATATCATATGGGGAAAACGGAAGGATTTTCCTGATTACTGGACTATAATGCAGGATGCCGTCGGCACGGTGTTTCACAGATACTTCTATAATAAGACCGGGATGATTAATGACGCCGACGGACTGGTGGTAAGAGACTACGATATAGGAGACGGATTTGACTGTACATATTCCGAAGCCAGGCTTTGGGCAACGGCTGTTGCCATGTCCGGGGGAACCGTGCTTGTTAATGACGAACTGGGAAACCTCAGTCCGGAAAGAAGGAAGCTGTTCCTGCAGCAGCTCCCTCCGCTTGAGGTCACAGGCAGGCCGGTTGACTTCTTCGAGAACAGACCAACCGCTGTTGTGGCTCAGAAGGGAAAAGGGACTTTTTTTGTGGCTCTGTTCCACTATGGAAATGGATACGGTGAAATGAGTTTTGAGCTTTCCAGGATCGGGATCAGCGGCAAAGCTCTGGTATTTGACTGTTATGAAGGAAAGTATGTAGGCGAAACAGATACAGTGGAAACCGGTCTGATGATGCCGCACAGCGCATCTCTTTATATGATAAAGGAAGTTCCGGATTCTCCGGCTTTCCTGTATTCGACAGGTAATCTTTTTCTGGGTCAGAATATCCACGGAAGCAGTTTTCACAACGGAGTACTGAATGTCACCGGGAAAAAGATTCCGAGGGAGAAAATGTTCGCCTTTTTCCCGGAAGGCATAGATGTGCCCTGTGGTGATAAAACGTATATATCAGGTGGAGTTATCGTTAAGATCTGATTATTCTGGCTGTACCGGACAGAGAAGCAACAAAGTAAACAATGAAAAAGCCTCTTGTATTTGAGCAGTTTGCTTATCCACAAGAGGCTTTTGTATTTGTTTTTTCTTCCTGTCAAAGAGTGATTTTCTTTTCTTCCCACGGCATTTTTGCCCTGAAATTGGGCATATCCATGACCCGGCCGTGGTTTGTTACCGAAAGCTGCGAAAGCAGCGCAACGGCAGTCCATTCAGCGGCTTTGTATACATTCAGCTCTGGAAGAACATTTTTTTCCATAGCTTCAATGAAGTCCCATACGATGTAATAGTCACCCCCGCCGTGGCCGGCGTTGATACCTTCGTTCTTTCTGTATCTTTCCGGAAGAAAATCATTGAAATCGGAGAGAGGGCGCCATTTTTCGAATCCTCTGGGATCCTCATCTGTTGAGATAGCAATCTTTGCCTCTCCGCCGAGACGGGGCATTTCGAAGCAGCCTTTCGTTCCCTGGATCTGGTAATAATTCATCAGGTGGGGACGGGGGGAAACAGTATCCACCCGGACTTTTACAAGTTTTCCGCTGGCGAGCTGGCATAGTGTTTGGGTAACATCGTCGTTTCTGAGATCGTAAGGATTATGATTGCCGGAAGAGAAGGAGGCTATCGAGACGATACGGTCATTGTCGAAGCACTGCATTACCGGTCCGAGCGAGTGAGTGGGATAAAAAGCACCACGGGTACCCATCTGCCAATAATGCCTCCAGGTTTTCTTCCCTTCATGGAAGCAGAGAGAGGTGCAGTCATGGGTGTATTCCCCTTCTCCGTAGTAGATATCACCGAGCATGCCTTGCTTTACCAGTTTCCTGACAAGCTGGACCTCGGGCATATAACAGTAATTTTCCGCATACATGAATATCTTCCCAGATTCTTCGACGGAATCTATCAGCCAGAACAGTTCGTCCATCGTAACTCCTGCAGTTACCTCACACATGACATGCTTTCCTGCAGCAAGCGCAAGCATTGCCTGGGGAACATGGCACTGCATCGGTGTGGAAATGACGACAGCATCGATGTCAGACGACAGCATGTCTTCATATATTCTGTACGCTTTTGGGAGTTCAGAGTTTGCACCAAGTTCCAAAACACGTTCACAGGAACGCTTCAGGACTCCTTCGTCAATGTCACACACAGCTGTGATCTTTGCGCGTTCCGGCATGGACGCAAGCGCTCCGGCAATATAGACTCCTCTGGCTCCTACTATTCCTATTTTTATCATAATCAAAACTCCTTAATCTGGATGCTTTTCCAATTGTAATATTGCAGAGAGGTATTGTCAAGAAAACATAGGGAAATAAGGTGCAGAGCAGACTGAAAAACTGCAAAAAAACCGCTTAGCAAGCGGTCAGATCGAAGCAGTCAAGGCATCCGCTGACGCCTCGCCAAAGGCGGCCTTGACAACGATTATCCACAGTGCTATCTATGTACGGAATCAAGGGATCAAAAGATCCCATCAAAATCAAATAGAAAATGGTATGCATATGGTTACATCCAACCACTAACTTTTGCCATACCAGTCCAGTTTTTATTTTTTGATCAATGCTGATTTTTTCTTCAACTTCAACCGCTTCTGCTTGGCTCTTACGCTCACAAAGTTGCCGTATGTTTCGTAAACCATTTCATAGAAGGAGAATGTGTCTTCGTATTTGTCAATGATCTTCGTGAAATCAAGCAGCTGATGCTTGTTCACTACACATATCAGGACGGTTTTTCTTGAGTTCGTATACCCGCCTTGAGCTTCCAGTTTGGTTGCCCCGTGCTTTATCACCTGGTTGATCTCCTCCAGGATCTCATCTGGATGCTCTGTTACAACGGTAAACTTGTATGCTGATTTTGTTCCTTTTATTATATAGTTGCCGACGTAGAACGAAATGAAGCAGTAAGTTATGCAGAGAGCGACAGGTTCATAGTTAAGGCTTCCCTTTTTGGAGTAGACAAAAAGAGAGACCAGCGCAATAACTGCATTAAGTATGAACGTGACAAGGAAGAAATTGAAATTGGGATGTTTCTTGTTTATATATTTGGATATTATATCCGTACCTCCGGTAGATGAACCGTATTTGATGCATACGCCCCCTACAAAACCTCCAATCACCCCGCTTATGATGGCAGGGAAGATAGTATTGTGTCCGAAGGCGTGATATCTGATTGCTGACAGATCCAGGCTTTGAAGGAAGATATAACTGAAAGAATATACAACGACGAAGACGAAAGACGTTATGGCAAATTTCCTGTCTATCAGGAAGAAAGCCAAGATGCAGAGGGGTAGGTTGATCAGCAGGGACATGTATCCTATGCTGAATCCTGTCAGATACTGGATCATGGTGGCGAGTCCGTTGAGTCCGGCCGGAGCAAATTCGTTCTCGACAATGAACAGGTCGTAATCGATTGCCAGCAGGACCGCCATGAGCACCGTTACAATATATGGTATTATTTTCTTTATGACTTTCATAAATAATCCCCGGATCGTTTCTTTGTCGAAACAATTATACTTCTTTTGAAACCGAATTGTAAAGGTCATGCTTTGTTTTTCTGCAGCTTTTGTCAGTATAGAAAAAACTGCCCGTATCAGCGGCGGGCAGGCAGTTTTTTCAAACATCGATCGTGGATACCCCTAGGTTGATCTCCTCCAGCACATCAAGGAGCATTCTGGCAGTGTCAAGGGACGTCAAGGTAGTTATATTGTTCAGTGCTGCTGTCTGCCTTATGGCGACTCCGTCTCCGAAATGGTTTCCGGAAAGAATGGCTCTCGTGTTTATAACGTAACTGATGTGGCCGGATCTGAGAGAGTCTATTACCTCACGGCTGCCTTCGCTTGGCTTGTGAACAAGCTTCACGTCAACTCCGTGATCTCTGAAGTATTCAGCCGTTACTGTTGTGGCTTCAAGGTGGAACCCCATGTTATAGAACCTTATGGCCAGAGGGAGAGTCTCGGCTTTGTCCTCGTCCGCGACGCTGAACAGCACGGTGCCGAAGTTTTTTAAAGTCAGTCCTGAGGCTATCAGAGCCTTGTAAGCAGCCCTGTGAAGCTGGACGTCATACCCGATCGCCTCGCCTGTGGACTTCATTTCCGGGGAGAGATAGGAATCCATGCCCTTGAGCTTTGAAAACGAGAATGAAGGCGCCTTGACATAATACCTGTGCGTTTTTTTCGGAGATGTGGATCCGACACCCTGCTCTTTAAGGGAAATGCCGAGAGTGGCAAGGGTCGCGATGTCGGGAAGACTGTATCCGGTTGCTTTTGAAAGGAACGGCACCGTCCTGGAGGAGCGGGGATTGACTTCGATTATGTATACGTTCTCGTCCCTGTCCACGATGAACTGGATATTGAACAGTCCGACGATCCCTATGCCAAGCCCCAGTTTTTCTGAATACTCGACTATCGTATCCATGACCTTTTCCGAGAGAGAATACGGAGGGTAGACGCTGATCGAATCGCCGGAGTGGACGCCTGTACGTTCCACCAGTTCCATGATCCCCGGCACGAACACCTGTCTGCCGTCGCAGACAGCATCAACTTCCACCTCTTTCCCCCGTATGTATTTATCAACGAGAACAGGTTTTTCCGTATTGATCTCAACTGCTGTCTTCAGGTATTCCCTGAGATCCTTTTCCTTTGCGACTATCTGCATGGCCCGTCCGCCGAGGACGAAACTGGGTCTGACGAGGACAGGGTAGCCGATCTCAGCGGCGGCTTCCACACCTTCTTCTATGCTTGTGACAGCCCTGCCTTTCGGCTGCGGGATGCCGAGCTCAAGCAGGAGCTTCTCAAAAGCATCTCTGTTTTCTGCTTTTTCTATGGCATCGCAGTCTGTTCCGATTATCCTCACACCGCGCTCGCTCAGGGGTTTGGCCAGGTTTATTGCCGTCTGACCGCCCAGAGTGGCTATAACGCCTTCGGGTTTCTCAAGGACTATTATGTTCATTACGTCCTCGACGCAAAGGGGCTCAAAATACAGCTTGTCCGATGTGGTATAGTCGGTGGATACGGTCTCCGGGTTGTTGTTTATGATGATCGCTTCATAGCCCGCGTTCTTGATGGTCTTTACCGCATGCACCGTGGAATAGTCGAATTCCACACCCTGACCGATACGTATAGGGCCTGCCCCTAGTACTATGACCTTCCTGTTGTCCGAGACCACGGACTCATTTTCCTCTTCATACGTGGAATAAAAATAGGGCACATAGCTTTCGAATTCAGAGGCGCAGGTATCTATCATTTTGTAGACGGGCAGGATGCCGTTATCACGGCGCAGGGAGAAGACCGTGCTTTCTGAGGTGTTCCACAGGTTTGCTACGGCTGCGTCGGAGAACCCCATTTTCTTTGCTTCAAGCAGAACAGAGAGATCCGTGGGGTGTGACGCAAGCTCTTTTTCCTTTTCAACGATCTTTTTCAGTTTCCGGATGAAGAAGCGGTCGATCCCTGTCTTTTCGAAAATAACGTCTTCATATATCCCTCTGCGGATAAGCTCGGCTATGGCAAAGATCCTGTCGTCTTTTCCTTCTGAGATATAATCCAGCAGTTCAGAAGCCAAAGCGGAATCGAATTTGCCGTCATGCAGATGATTGTGACGGGTCTCAAGGGAGCGCACCGCCTTCATGAGGCTTTCTTCGAATGTTCTTCCGACGCTCATCACCTCTCCCGTCGCTTTCATTTGCGTGGAAAGAGTGTTGCTGGCATCCGAGAATTTATCAAAGGGGAAGCGGGGGATCTTGCAGACTACATAATCCAGGGTAGGTTCAAAGGACGCCGGAGTGTTGGCTATCCGGATCTCGTCAAGAGTCATGCCTACGCCGATTTTTGCGGATACTCTTGCGATGGGATATCCGCTGGCCTTGGATGCGAGAGCAGATGAACGGGATACCCGGGGATTTACCTCTATGAGGTAATATTTGAATGAATTGGGATCCAGGGCAAACTGCACGTTGCACCCGCCTTCGATCTTCAGCGCTCTGATCACTCTCAGGGCACTGTCCCTCAGCATCTGATATTCACGGTTGGTGAGGGTCTGGGAAGGACATACCACTATGGAGTCTCCCGTGTGTATGCCCACGGGATCCAGATTCTCCATATTGCAGATCGTGATGGCCGTATCGTTGCTGTCCCTTATCACTTCATATTCTATCTCCTTGTATCCCTTTACGCTTTTCTCTACCAGGACCTGTTTGACCGGAGACAGGGAAAGAGCATTTTTCATTATCGACACAAGGGAATCGTCGTCTGACGCGAAGCCTCCTCCCGTCCCACCAAGGGTGAAAGCAGGCCGGAGGACGACGGGGTATCCTATTCTGTTTGCGGCTGAGATCGCCTCTTCCACAGAGGATGAGACTTCTGAAGGAAGTACCGGTTCTCCAATTGCCTGGCACATTTCCTTGAACAACTCCCGGTCCTCGGCTTTTTCAATGCTTTCGAATCTTGTGCCGAGGAGTTCAACGCCGCACTCGTCGAGAACACCGGTCTTTTCAAGCTCCGCAGACAGGTTCAGCCCCGTCTGGCCGCCGATGCCCGGAAGAATGGCGTCCGGACGCTCGAACCTGATCACTTTTGAGAGAAATTCCAGGGTCAGAGGTTCCATATATACTTTGTCAGCTATAGCCGGGTCGGTCATGATCGTCGCGGGGTTGGAGTTGCAGAGGACGACTTCGTACCCTTCTTCCTTAAGTGCCAGACATGCCTGGGTGCCGGCGTAATCGAACTCTGCAGCCTGACCTATAACTATCGGGCCTGACCCGATGACGAGTATTTTTTTGATATCAGTCCTTTTTGGCATTGAATTTCACCTCCCTCATGAGACCGAGGAAGCGGTCGAAAAGATATGAACTGTCCTGAGGCCCGGGGGCAGATTCGGGGTGGTACTGTACGCTGAAGACCCGGTCTTTTCTGCATCTTGCCCCTTCCACTGTTCCGTCGAGCAGGTTAATGTGTGTGATCTCAAGAGGAGTTCCCCGCAGGCTTTCGGCGTCAACGGCATAGGAATGGTTCTGTGACGTGATCTCGATCTTCCCCGTCTCGAGGTTTCTGACCGGGTGATTGCCTCCCCTGTGCCCGAATTTGAGTTTATAGGTTTCAGCCCCGTAAGCCAATGAAATGATCTGGTGTCCCAGACATATACCGAATACCGGATATTTTCCGATAAGGGATCTTATCGTTTCTATGGTCTCCGGAACATCAGTCGGGTCACCGGGACCGTTTGAGATGAACACCCCGTCCGGCCGGATCTGTTCGATCTCTTCGGGCTTTGCATCCCAGGGGAATACGGTCACGTCGCAGCCCCTGCCGGTAAGTGACCTGACTATGTTCATTTTCATGCCGCAGTCGATGGCTGCCACCCTGAATATGCTGTCATGTGAAGGGATGGTCAAAGGCTTTTCCCGGCTGACTTTTGATACAGCGTCCCGGGGTATTTCCGTTTCGGACAGGATCATTTTCCCTTTTTCAGGTGAAGTTGAGATACCGGTGACAAGGACTTTGCAGGAACCATGATCCCGTATATGCCTTGTGAGTTTTCTCGTGTCGACTCCGGATATTCCGGATATTCCGTATTTTTTCATGACACTGTCCAGAGTGGCAGATGACCTGAAATTTGAGGGCTCGTCGTTATAATCGCGTACGATGAGGGCGCTGATGCTCAGTTTTGAGGACTCGAAGTCATCGTCATTGATTCCGTAATTGCCTATCAGCGGGTATGTCATGACCACTGCCTGATATGTATAGGACGGATCGGAGATGATCTCCTGATATCCCACCATGGACGTATTGAACACCAGTTCGCAGACTTTGTCCTCGTCAGAGCCGAAAAGGTATCCCCTGTACTCGTCTCCGTTTTCCAGTATCAATTTTCTGTTGTATTCCATAAATGACCTCAATGACGCAAAATTGAAATAATATTCCGTCTGAATGAATAAATATACAGTTGCAGGTGTGTTTTAACGGCCGGAACACCGGCCGTTATCATGTTTCGGAACCAAACTACTTCCTGATTATTATGCTTTCTCTTTCGGGACCCACCGACACATACGTGACGGGACAGCTGATCTGTTTTTCAATGTATTCCACATATCTTCTTGCCGCTTCGGGAAGGTCTTCCCATCTCCGGATCCCTGATATATCACAGTTCCAACCGTCGAAATACTCTATAACCGGTTCTGCGGAATCAAGTTCAGACGGGAAAGGAAAGTCTACAGTGATTTCTCCGTCAAGCCGGTATCCGGTGCACACCGGAATACTGTCCATGTAGCTGAGGACATCAAGCTTTGTCAAAGCGATCTCAGTAGCAGCCTGGACCTCGACTCCGTACCGAGTGGCCACGATGTCAAGGGGGCCGACTCTTCTGGGGCGTCCTGTCTTTGCGCCGTACTCATGCCCGGCTTCTCTGAGTTTCTCAGCATCCGGCCCGAACATCTCACAAACGAAAGGACCTTCTCCCACACAGGTCGAATAAGCCTTGACCACCCCGATCACGGAATCGGGACGGAGGGCAGGGCATCCGCTTCCTATAGGGGCATAGGCAGCGGTCGTATTTGATGATGTGGTATAAGGGTAGATACCATAGTCCAAGTCTCTGAGAGATCCGAGCTGTGCCTCAAACAAGATGGATCTGCCCTGTTTTACGGCATCTTTTAGATATCTTCCTGTATCGCAAATGTAGGGCTTGATCGTTTCGCAGTACCTTCCGAGCCACTCCTCCATCATTTCCATTGTATACGGCTCTGCACCGTAAACTCCGGTGATGATGAGATTCTTCCATTCGAGCAGGTCACTGATATGGCTGAGAAGCCTGTCAGGATGAAGGAGCTCTCCGGCCAAAATGGTCTTTTTCTGATACTTATCAGAGTAGAATGGGGCGATACCCTGTTTCGTGGATCCGTATTTTTTGTCGGCCAGCCTGATTTTTTCAAGCTCGTCAAGTTTTTTATGCCACGGCATGAGGAGCGATGCCCTGTCGCTGATTTTCAGATTGTCAGGAGTAATTTTCACGCCTTTGTTCTTTACGTCTTCAAGCTCATTGACAAGACTTTCGGGATCAAGCGCAACGCCGTTTCCGAGGATATTGACGACCGAAGGGCGGAACACCCCGGAAGGCAGGAGATGAAGTGCAAACTTTCCTTGGTCGTTTATTACAGTATGTCCGGCGTTTCCGCCGCCCTGGAATCTGATAACGATATCATAGTCTTCCGTGAGAAGATCGACCATACGGCCTTTTCCTTCATCACCCCAGTTGATTCCTACGATTGCACAGCTTTTCAAAGCGAAACCTCCGATTGTACAGAAATCCGAAAACAGAAAAAGGAACTTCCCGTTGCCCGGGAGCATCCTTTGAGCGTGAATAATTATACCTATTATTTATATGTTTGTCAACTGAGTCATGCTCACAGAAATTTCGCCGATGATATGGCCAAAATCAGTACAATATGGTAGAATACATGCGGTGAGCCCGTGAAAACACAGATGTCGAGAGGAAGTCATGAAAGAAAACAAGCCGACACTTCAGGAAAAACTGGCAAAAAGAAAGTATCATTCACCGAGCAGGATCGTTACGGGACTGTACGACCTTATAGGGTCAACGGTCCTTCTTCCGAGGTACAACCCTCATATCGGAAAGGAAGTAAAGATATCCAGGGACGACTGCCCCTGCATGATCGTGTGGAATCATCTTTCGAGAGTGGATCACCTTTACACAATGAAGGCGGCTTTTCCGCGCAGATACAATATGGTCGCTGGGTACAGCGAGTTTTTCCGCAGTCACCTCAGAATGGTCTTCTGGCTCAACCAGATCCTCCCGAAGAAAGTGTACAATCAGGATATTCCCGGCGTAAAGGCCATAACTTCGATTCTCAGGCAGAAGGGAATGATAGCTTTCTCGCCCGAGGGCATGAGCTCGATTTACGGAACCAACCAGCCTGTGGTGCCGGGATCAGGAAGGTTCATTCAGTTCCTTAAAGTTCCGGTATACTTCCTGGAAATGAGAGGGCAGTATCTGACGAGCACAAAGCACTTTCTGGAGGAGAGAAAAGGAAGGACCGAAGCCAGGCTGCGTCTGCTTTTCACGCCTGAGCAGCTGAAACGCATGACGCCGGCAGAGATCGATAACAGGCTGAACGAGGCGTTCAGGCATGATGAGTTTGAGTGGACAAGAGAGCGCCACATACGATGGAACATGCATGGCAGGAGCTGCGAGCATCTGGATGAACTCTGCTACAGATGTCCGAGATGTGGTGCTGAACTCGATATGACAGCGTCCGGAGACACGCTGAAATGCAATGTGTGCGGAAACGGCGCCAAAATGAATGATTACTACGAGTTTGAACCTTTCGACGGCACATGCGTCCTGCCGGTTTCACCTTCAAAATGGGTGGAGGGGGAAAGGGTACGTATAATCGATGAGATCCGGAAGGATCCGGAGTATTCATTTACCGAAGACGTTGAACTCGGATACCTGCCTCCGTATGAATATGTGAAGCATATGGCAACAAGTGTTCCGTGCGGAAAGGGGAAGATCACCATAGACCACACGGGCGTCAGCTTCAAGGGCGAGAGACACGGAGAGCCCTGGGAATTCATGCTGGGGTACGAATATACGTATTCCCTGATCATAATGACAAGCACGGCAAAATTTGCCCTGTACGTAAACGGAGAGTTTTATGAGTTCACGCCGCGCAGGCGGTCGGTCATGAAGATGCTTCTGCTGGTTGAAGAGATGCACCGGCTGCACTATAACGTGTGGAAGAATTTCGAGTGGAACTCATGGATGTACGAGGGCAAGGCTTTGGGGATCGACATGCCGGAACAGAACAGGCCGGCGGAATAAGGAACAGAAAAGAGGCATGGAACTGCCTCTTTTGTACTTCTTCAGAAGATGATACCTGTGCCGGCCTGTGAAACCGGCGGAGCAGACCTTCCCGGTGTCATTCACGCTGCCGGCTTCCGGTGCGGCTGCAGCCGGTATATCCGTGACGCTTAACGCCTGTTATTTTCGCGACGGACAGCGGGCTGACAGAAGATCCCGGAATTCATTTATCTGTTCTTCGCTCGGGATCATGTTCATGTCGGAGCAGTCAGCCAGCCCCAGGAGCTCATATTTCGAGCCGCCGTAGGCATGATACGGAAGAACGTCAGCTCCGTCGCAGCTGTTCAGCGACGCATACAGCCCGGCAACGCTTTCATAGTGCTTTTTATCTGTATTGACACCGTTTACCAGTATGCAGCGCAGGCGAGTCTTTGCGCCAAGCCTGTCGGCCTCCGCGAGGTTCTCCAGGATCAGTCTGTTTGATACACCGGTGTACTCTATATGGCGGTCATCATCCGTGTCCTTTATATCCCACAGGAACAGATCTGTATACGGAATGGCTTGCAGAAGGCATTGCCGGTCAACATATCCGCATGTCTCGACCGCAGTGCTGATCCCCTGTTCTTTGCAGGCGCGTAAAAGAGATACGGTACCGCTCTGAGCAAGCGGTTCGCCGCCCGAAAGCGTCACCCCGCCGCTTTTTCCGTAAAAGGCGGCGTCTTTTTTTATTATATCAAGTATTTCCCTGACTCTCATGTCGTTTCCGCATATCTGCAGAGCGGAAGACGGGCAGTTCTCTGCGCATTTCCCGCAAAGAGTGCATTTACTGCGCTCGATAACGTGACCGCTGTCAAATGCATGAACACTGCGGGGACAGCACATGCATGCCCCGCACCTGATACACTTTTTCCTGACAAACAATAATTCCTTGTCCGTATTTTGCATTTCGGGATTGTGACACCATGCGCAGCGGAGAGGGCAGCCCTTGAGAAAAACGACTGTGCGGAGCCCAGGGCCGTCATGCATACAGAAACGCTGTATTTCCGCAACTCTCAGTCTAATATCCGCATCCGCATTCATTCTGTTTTATCACCATATCCTGCCATTCCCTGTTCAATGTAACGAACCGGGCGTTCCAGCCCGAAACACGCACCGAAAGATTCTGGTAATCTTCGGGCCTTTCCTGTGCTCTGCGAAGGATTTCAGCGTCTGCAACATCCGGCTGCATGAAGAATCCGCCCAGAGAAACGAAGCCGCGCAGAAGAGATACAAGGGCTTCAAGCCCTTCCTCTCCTCTGGTACATGAAGGCAGAAGCTTTATGTCAAGGGCTGCTCCTACCGGGAGTTTCGAAAGGTCGTTTTTGCAATACGAGCGTATCATCGCCGTGGCGCCGTTTCTGTCCGTGCCTGGAGTCGGCGAAGCGTTTGCTGCAAGGACCTCGCCGCGTTTTCTGCCTGAAGCGCATGCCAGCCTGTGGGGAGACCATTCAAGCTGGCGCCCGAACGTGCTCACTCCACCGAAAAAGCTGTATCCGCTCTTGCCGTTCATATCAAAACACATGTCGGCAAAATCTGAGAGCAGCCTCCGGCATATAAGATCCGCCTCGTCGTTGTCATTGCCGTAGTATTCGTACCTGTTCAGAGCCCACTGTCTGAGAGCCTCGCTGTTTTCCCAGTTGTCCGCCAGTATCTCCGTCAGTTCCCGGAATGTTACCTTTTTGTCATCGAAGACCATTTTTTTCATGGCGTACAGACTGTTTACAGTATCGGCCAGCCCGCCTATATGCGGGGATATCACGTTGTATACGGGCCCGCCTTCAAGATACGAGCAGCCCTTTCCTATACAGTCCCGCTCAAACAGGGAGATCGCAGTGCACGGAGTGTTTTTTTGCCAGATCCACTCTCCGTTTCTGCATTCGGCCATGTTATCCCGAAGGATCCCGTCAAGAAGCCTGTCAAGCAGAGCCTTTATATCTGACAGGTATGCGTCGTAAAGCTCGTCGAAGCTGTCAAAGCAGACGCTTCCGTCATAACTCTTCAGTGTGTTTTTCTGGAGCAGCTGCAGAAAATCGTAGGGGCAGTATATGAAATATGTCTTTCCCGGCACCTGGACTTCCCAGCACCCGTCATTTGCAAACTTTCTGGCTTCGGAGATCGGGTATCCGGCCTTGATCATGCCTGAGATGACGGTCTCCTCACCGTAAACGGCAAGGATGCCGCCGCCGTACCGTATGACCTCGGCGACCCTTCTCAGCAGCTTCTCATCGCTGTCGCGGTTGAGCCGCACGGTGGTCGGGAAATCGCTGATGCCCAGTTCTTCTATTATGTCAAGAATGAGGTATGTTACATCGTTGGTTACGTCGGTGCCGTTCTCGTCGGTGCCGGATATCACAAGATTCTGATAATGCTGGGCATCCCCCGATCCGTAGTCGCCGCCGCATATCCACTCACAGCCTTTTATGAAGAAATGCGCAAGTATCTCACGCGCCTTTTCCGGTGTAAGGGCACCGCTCTCTGTTTCTTTCCTGTAAAACGGGTAAAGCATCTTATCCAGTCTTCCGATACCTGGCCAGTTGCCGCAGAGCCGCAGAAAAGCAAATGTGAACCAGATGCTCTGCACCGCTTCGTAAAAGGATGCGGCAGGCTTGTGCGGAACGCGGCACAGGTTATTGTAATTGTCAGTGAGTCCGAGCCTCAGAAGTTCATCAAGATACCTTTGGTGCCATATATCAAAGCTGTCAAGGCAGTTTATACAGCTTTGGGCAAATTCCTCCCTGTCGGTACCCCTGAATTTTATGAGAGCAGCTTCTGCACGGGCCCTGATACCGTCGATACCCTCCGTAATGACGCCGGCAAAGTCAGCGGTGAGGTGGCTGATCCCCGGAAAGACAGGGGTGCCCCCGTATGTGGCGGGGAGCTGGTGAACGATCGCCAGCCCGAGGGTCGCGGAACCGCTTACAAGCTCTCCCCTGCATACCCGCACGGGAGAGTCCTCGCATATCTTCCGGATCGCCGCATCATACTTCTGTACGGGGGTCATTTCGTCAAACCCCTCTATGCCGTCAAGTATGACTGCAGGTGTCTCCCTTGTCATGAGACCGTACCTGTGGCTCAGCGACTCATGAGCAAAGCGTCTCGTTTCCTCACAGAGCCTTACCGGCCTTTTATACCCGTTTACCGATGCAAATTCCATTCTTTCAACCCCGGCTGAGCTTTGTCCGCGTGTTCTCCGCGGATATCTTCCGTACTGAGTGAAAAAGCCTCGCTTGCGCGAGGCTTTATATGATGGGGGAAGGTGGATTCGAACCACCGAAGGCGGTGCCAGCAGATTTACAGTCTGTCCCCTTTGGCCACTCGGGAATTCCCCCATAAGCTGGTGATCGGAGTCGAACCAACAACCTGCTGATTACAAATCAGCTGCTCTGCCATTGAGCCACACCAGCAAATGCCGTCCGTTTTGCGGACGTCCGTCATTATATCACGGGTTTTAAGGGTTGTCAATAGAAAAATGCAAAAACACTGTCCATGAATTCGAGAATTCGGGAGGCGGACAAAAATCCTTCCCGTGTTATTTCTGAACAGCTGCCTCCCGTTTAAAGAGAATTGACGATATCCTTGAAGCGTTTTCCTCTTTCCTCGAAATTCCGGAACATGTCAAAAGAGGCTGAAGCCGGAGAGAGGATAACAGTATCTCCCGGAACAGACTGATCCTTTGCCGCGGCAACGGCATTTTCGAGGGAATCGCGTACAGTGATACTGAATCCGCCATCCGCCTTTTTCATGTACATGGGGTGCTCCTCGACCGCTTTTCTGATCTTTCCGGCTGTCGCACCGACCAGTATCAGCTTTTTTACCGTGGAGGAGAAAACTGCGTCGGCCAGAGGCTCATAGGGGATGTTTTTGTCGTATCCCCCCGCTATCAGGACGACCGGTCTGTCGGAGAGCGCAGACAGCGCGGCTGCCGTTCTTGTAGGGGACGAGTCGATCGATCCGTTTATATATGTGACTCCGTCCAGTTTGCGGACGAATTCCAGTCTGTGCTCGACTCCCCCGAAGTTTTCTGCGGTCTCTCTGATCGTGCTATCATCTGAGAATCCGTGCGTCAGGGCGATGGCGGTCATGTAATTTGCTATGTTGTGAAGCCCGGGCAGCTTTATATCTTTTCTCGAAAGCAGAACTGTTTCGCTTTCTCCGCTGAATTCGGTCCGGACAGACTCTCCGTCAAACCAGATCCTGCCGTCGCCGTCGCTTAGAGCGGAATCCGGTATCGGTGAAAGTGAGAACAGGATCACAGGCCTGCCGCAGGACCGGATCTCTTCAGCAATCTTCCTGGTTTCGGGATTGTCAAAGTTGAGCACGCTGTTTTTTGAATGGTTCAGGATTCTGCGTTTCGCCGATATGTATTCTTCCATGCCTGTGTGCCAGTTGAGGTGGTTCGGCGTTATGTTCGTGATCGCCGCCGCTTCGAAATACGCGTCCATGGTCATGAGCTGGAACGATGAGAGTTCCACCGCAAGCACATCGTTCCGGGAGACATCGTCGAGCCTGTAAAGCAGAGGTGAACCTATGTTGCCTCCCAGCAGCACGTTCCCTGCCGGGGACAGCAGCTTCGAGGTTATTGTGGTCGTGGTCGTCTTTCCGTCGCTGCCGGTGACCGCAAACACCCGGCAGGGATGCACCGATAAGAACAGTTCTATCTCGGATGTTATGACCGACCCCGTCATCCCGGCTCTGACAAATTCCGGTATGTCGGGCCTTATGCCCGGCGAGCGGAGGATCAGGTCCTCATCCAGACCTTCGAGATAGCCTGAGCCCGTTATGAGTTCGGCTCCGGACTTTCTGAAAACATCCGCGAGATCTCCCAGCTCTTCCGCACTCTTTCTGTCGCGGACGGTAAGTTTCGAACAGAAGCCCGATATCTTTTCGGCCAGCGGGGTGTTTGAGACTCCCGCGCCGATCAGTGAAACGCTTTTATTACAGAAAATATCCTTTAAAGTCGTGGACATGATGGCCTCCGGTCTGTCGTGTTATGGGGAACAAAAAAAGGTGTTACCCGAGGTAACACCGGTTCAAAAGGCGACACCCGGAATTGAACCGGGGAATAAAAGTTTTGCAGACTTCTGCCTTACCGCTTGGCTATGTCGCCGTATGCCGGATAAACCGACGGTGAGATTATACAATAAGCATGCTGCTTTGTCAAGGAAAAGTTAAAAACCCAGCTGTTCCATGTCGTCATCTCTTGCTTTTGAGCTGTGCTCCGGGGACGAGCTGTAAAGAACCGCTGATTTTACGTTCGCGACTTCCCTGGTGAAAACGAGGGTCAGGCAGGGTGAGAAAACAGAGCTTTTTGCCGCGATCCGTTTCGCGGATTTGATGGTCGAAGCCGAGATTATGACCACAGGGGCCGAGCAGGCGATAAGGGCAGAGGGGGATCTGTCTCCTTCGCGTCTGTTGATTATGTTGTTGCTCCTGCAGAAAGAGTCCCGGGAGATGACGACGGCCTGAGGAAGCTGTGAAGAGAGGAAGGAGTAGGCCATCGCGTAAGCCGCATAACTGTTTCCTGTTTCGGATATATCGCTTTCGTATACGGAAATGCCGGGGCCGGAAGTTCCTTTCATGACCTCGAATGACTTTGCTATCTCATCCCGGTCCTCAGCGCTGTCTGATGCGATCACGAATTTTGACGCTCCGGAATCTATGAGTTCAAGCACCGAGCCCACGATTGCGACAAAGCGGTCAAGCTCCCCGCACATAACGTGGAACCTTCTCTCGGCGACAGACTTCCGTATGGCGGCCCGGCTGCATTTCACAGGGCTGATGAGCTCAACAGAACGGGAGATCTGGCTGATATCGGGATCGAAACGGTTTCCTGTGGCACGGATCTCTCCTGTCATCGACAGCTGGGCGCCCACATCCGGCGGGACCAGAATGTCAGAACAGGAGAAACCGGATGCGGAAAAGACCGACCGGATGTTTTCCCGTATCTTCAGGACCTTTCCTGCGTTTTTCTGCTGCATTCTCCAAAGCCTCCTTTATGTAGCGGTCCGGGAGTTCCTCTGCTGTAAAGTATAGCACAATCCCGGAAAAAAGTCATCAGCTGAGCCGGAGGATGTTTTTCGGGATATCATCCGGTCCGTCTGAGAGCTGTTCACCGGAGTTTGCCCTGAACTGAAGGTTGTAAAGCTGGGCGTACATGCCATCTTCCCTGATCAGCTCATCATGGGTCCCGAGCTGGATGACCCTGCCTTCCGAAACCACGGCTATCTTATCGGCGTTTTTGATCGTTGAAAGCCTGTGAGCCACGACCAGAGTCGTTCTCCCCTTGCAAAGCTCGTTCAGCGCCTGCTGGATCAGGATCTCGGTAGTGTTGTCCAGAGCGCTGGTGGCTTCATCCAGTATCAGGACAGGAGGGTTCTTTAGGAAGACCCGGGCTATCGAGAGCCTCTGCTTCTGTCCGCCCGACAGGCGCACCCCTCTTTCCCCGACCACAGTATCGTATCCGTTTTCAAGGCTCATGACATAATCGTGTATGTTTGCTCTCTTTGCCGCCTCGATCACTTCTTCTTCGGTCGCATCGAGTCTTCCGTAAAGTATGTTTTCCCGGATGCTGGAGTTGAACAGATATATGTCCTGCTGCACTATTCCGATGTTGTGGCGCAGTGACTCAAGGGTGAAGTCCCTTATGTCCCGCCCGTCGATGGAGATCGATCCCTCTTCTATATCATAAAAATGAGGGATCAGGTGGCACAGCGTGGTCTTGCCGCCGCCGGAAGGGCCTACCAGGGCGAAGGTCTCACCGGTTTTGATATCGAGAGAGACTCCTTTCAGTACGGGCATTTCGGTATCGTACCTGCAAGTGACGTTCTTGATCTCTATATGGCCTGTTATCCGTTCGATGTCCTGCGAATCAGGCGCGTCCGTTTCCGGGGCTTCGTTCAGTATCTCGACAAAGCGCTCAAACCCGGTAATGCCGTTCTGGTACTGCTCCATGAAATTGATAAGGGTCATGACCGGAGAAATGAACATGTTGACCGATACGATGAAAGCAGTGTAGTCGCCCAGCTTTATCGTCCCGGCATACAGGAACAGTCCCCCGGCGATCAGTATGATCACGTTGAATATATCAGTGACGAACGTTGTTCCCGAATGGAACTGGCCCATGGCCTTGTATGAATCTCTGCGGGCCTTGACGAATTCCTCGTTTCCTTCTTCGAACTTTTCGGCTTCCTTTTCCGAATTGGTGAACGCCTTCGTCACTCTAATGCCCGCGATGCTGGACTCGACAGACGCGTTGATCTTCGCGATGGACTGCCTGCCCCGCATGAATGCGTCTCTCATCCTCTTCCGGAGAAAGTATGTGATGACAAGAAGAAGGGGCACCGCGAGAAATATGATGAGAGTGAGTAAGATGTTTATCGTCGAGAGATAGGTGAATGACGCGATTATGGAGATCGTTGATATTATGAGGTTTTCCGGTCCGTGATGAGCCAGCTCGCTTATATCCATGAGGTCATTCGTCATCCTGGACATTATTTTTCCCGTCTCGTTCCGGTCGTAAAAACCGAAAGGAAGCTGCTCCAGATGGTTGAACATGTCTCTCCTCATCTGGGCCTGCATGTAGACTCCCATCATGTGTCCTTTGTACTGGATATAGTAGTTCAGCAGCATCCTTGCGGTGTACAGAGCCAGGAGGGTCATGCCGAATACGACTATAAGCACATACTGCTTTTCCGGGATGAAGTCATTCAGCATCTTCCTGGTTATTATAGGGTACGCGAGTCCGATCAGGGCAACGAGCAGTGAAGCCGCCATGTCCGGAATAAAGATGTTCAAATGCGGTTTGTAGTACGGAAGGAATTTCCTGATCATCCTGAACTCTCCCTCTAACAGATCAGCACCCCTCCGGAAAATGCAAAAGGGGTGCTGGGATCAGTTCTTCTTTATTTTGCGTAGTCGATCGCCCGGCTCTCTCTGATGATGTGGACCTTGATCTGCCCGGGATATTCAAGATCGTTTTCGATCTTCTTGACTATATCCCTTGCAATAAGGGTCATATGATCGTCATCGACGACATCCGGCTTGACCATTATGCGGATCTCGCGTCCAGCCTGGATCGCGTAGGATTTTTCGACGCCCTCAAACTCATTGGCAATCTCCTCAAGTTTCGTGAGCCTTTTGATATAGTTCTCGAGATTCTCGCGCCTTGCTCCGGGACGTGCCGCGGAAATGGCGTCAGCAGCCTGTATGATGAGTGCTGTGACGGACTGGGCTTCAACATCACCGTGATGGGCCTCGATAGCGTTGATGATCTCTTTGGATTCCTTGAATTTGCGGGCGACTTCGACGCCAAGCTGAACATGGGACCCTTCAACTTCCTGGGTAAGCGCCTTGCCGATGTCATGAAGAAGGCCTGCACGCTTCGCTACCGTGCTGTCTACTCCCATCTCATCCGCTATTATGCCGGAGAGAAGGGCGACCTCAACGGAGTGTGCCAGAACGTTCTGGCCGTAGCTGGTCCTGTATTTCAGTCTTCCGAGAAGTTTTACCAGTTCAGGGTTCAGGCCGTGAATACCCACGTCGTAAGTGGCTCTTTCACCTGCCTGCTTGATGCTTGCGTCAACTTCACGTCTTGCCTTTTCAACCATTTCCTCGATCCTTGTGGGATGGATGCGTCCGTCGCTGATGAGCTTCTCGATGGCGAGGCGGGCGACTTCGCGCCTGACGGGATCAAAACTGGATACGGTGATCGCTTCAGGAGTATCGTCAATTATGAGGTCGACACCGGTCAGAGTCTCGATGGTCCTGATGTTCCTGCCTTCACGCCCTATGATCCTTCCCTTCATCTCTTCGCTGGGAAGGGGAACGACGGAAACAGTGATCTCGGAAGCGTGGTCGGTGGCGCAGCGCTGGATCGCCAGCGCGATTATATCCTTGGCTTTCTCATCCGCCTCTTCCTTGAACTGTTCTTCCATTTCGGCGATCTTCTTGGCCTTTTCATGGACTATTTCATCCTGAAGCTGGTCAACGAGCATCTGCATCGCCTCTTCAGCGGTGTAGCCTGCTACTTTCTGAAGGGTCTCGAACTGTTCAGCCTTCAGTTTTTCGATCTCGGCGTTAAGCTCTTCTGCTTCCTTGAGCTTTTTCTGAAGGGCTTCGTCTTTCTTTTCCAGGGCTTCTGTTTTCTTGTCCAGAGCCTCTTCCTTGGCTGCAGTTCTCCGCTCCTGCCGGGTCAGTTCATTCCGCCTTTCCTTAAGTTCTAGCTCAAATTCGTTCTTGGTTTTGAGGATTTCTTCCTTTGCTTCGAGGAGGGCTTCTTTTTTCTTTGTTTCAGCTGCTTTTATACCGTCTTCGAGGATCCTTTTTGCCTGCATCTCAGCAGACCCGATCTCTCGCTCGCCTATCTTTTTGCGATAGAAGAAACCGACAACGAAACCGACAATTATGCAAACAACGCCGGAAATCAGCGCCGCAAGTACTATGGGGTCCATTTTATTCCTCCTTTTTCATAAATGTGAATGTTCAAATTAGGTGAAATGTCAAGGGCACAGAAAAAAGTCCCGCAGAAGGCTCCGGGACTTCAGAAATGCAGGAAATACAGCACAAATATACCTTTTTACGTATAGTTATAGCTATATACACGCGAAAAAAGGAAAAGATCTATGGTACAGTTCCAGTTATCTGGAAGCGTTTCTGAATTCCGGGGCAGCCGCCTGGTGGTATCCTGCCCGAATATATTATCAGCTTATATCCCGTTTCGGGAAATGCTGTTAAATATTAAGTCATAACACACTAACTTGGATTATACACGCAAATTCAGGCAAAGTCAAGAAAATACTGCTGCCGGGTTGAAAAAATCAGACGAAAAATGTAATATATTCATATATGTCATATATGTCAATACAAAGATGGAGAGAAAGCAGGAAACATATGAAAAAGAATCTTCTGCTTGTGATGCTTGCACTTGTCCTTGTGCTTGCGTCCTGCGCGGGCGATAGCGGGACAGACGATACTTCGGATCCGGGCACGGGGACGGAGACCTGGCTTCCGGACACAGCAGCGCCCGATACGGAGGATACCTCGGAAACGCACGATACCGTGGAGACATCCGGCAGGATCGAGCTTGAGGGCATATCATTCACAGAAAGCGAGATATCCTTGCGGGCCGGGCAGGCCTTTGTGCCTGAAATCGTTTTTGATCCCGGAGACACTCCATACAGGGAACTTGTCTGGACATCATCTGATGAAAATGTTGCGAGATATTCGGCCCGGGAAGGTATAGTAGCGGTCGGGGAGGGAGAATGCGACATAACCGCCGCCTCTGTTTCAAGAGAGGATATCACAGCATCGGTACATGTCACTGTGGTCCGCAGAGAGGAAAACATGGTCGAAAGGATTTCTCTTGACAAATATGAAGTCAACCTGACGGTCGGTCTTACCGATATGCCCTGGGTGACCATGTACCCTGAAAACGCTTCTGACAAGAGGGAGATCTGGGTATCTGACAACACTTCTGTGGCGGCTGTGAATTCCTACGGCCTCATAACCGGTGTATCAGAGGGAACTTGCACAGTCACCGTGAGATCGGCAGGGAACGAATCGGTATACGCGGAGGTGACGGTGAATGTCAGCGCACCTAAGGTGTTTACTGAGGTGACCTATGTGGATGGGATTCTTATCGCAAACAAGACATACGGCCTGCCCAGCGATTACAACCCGGGGATAGACCCGGATGCTCAGTCCGCCCTTGACAGCATGATCAGCGGAGCCGCAAGCGAAGGTATCAGTCTGTGGGTCGTATCAGGATTCAGATCTTACGGGACTCAGCAAACCCTGTATAATAACTACGTGGCAAGAGACGGGCAGGGAGCGGCCGACAGGTATTCGGCAAGGCCCGGGCATTCTGAGCACCAGACAGGCCTTGCTTTTGATCTTAACTCCCTGGAGCAGTATTTCGGTGAGACTGCAGAGGGCAAATGGCTGGCTGCCCATTGCTGGGAGTACGGGTTCATAATCAGATACCCCCAGGGAAAGGAAGGCATAACGGGATACATGTATGAGCCGTGGCATGTGCGTTATCTGGGGACGGAGGTGGCGGAGAGAGTCTATAACAGCGGACTCACTCTTGAAGAATATCTTGGAATAACCTCAGTCTATTGAGGACACTGAAAATGATCGAAGTCGTTGCTGCACTGATAGAAAACAGCGAAGGAAAGCTCCTCATATGCAGAAGGCCTGAGGGAAAAACCAGGGCACATCTCTGGGAGTTCGTCGGAGGAAAGGTCGAGAGCGGCGAGAGCGGAAGGGACGCTCTCATACGGGAATGCCGTGAAGAACTCGGCATAGGGATCGAGACGGGGGAAGAAGCAGCGGATATAAGGTATGATTATCCGGACGTGTCCATTCATCTTGTCTTGATAAGGGCCCGAATTTCCGAAGGCAAGCCCGTTCTCCGGGAACATGAGGATATGAAATGGATCGGCCCGGGGGAGGAAAGTGATTACAGTTTTTGCCCCGCTGACGCTGAGATCCTGAGGAAAATAAGACAAAAGGCCGCTGAATGATCAACGGTCTTTTTACATGAAACGCATATTTCATCGGAGTGACTGGATTTGAACCAGCGGCCTCTTGGTCCC
>JAFTCY010000114.1 GCA_017454465.1 Clostridia bacterium | reverse complement strand
CGGATCCGCAAATATCATGAGAAAGGCTTTCCCCTATGCTTTTGATTCCTCAGCTCTGAAATTCGATTCTATAAATGTAGTCCGGTAAGGATTCTCTCAGACTGTACTGAATTCCGAACGGATAGACCCTACGTGAAATGGGTTGGGTATTCGTACCCAGAAGCTCGCTTATTCAATATGCGAGAGGTTCACAGCTTGAAGCCGGTCCCCGTGACAAGTGATACCTTTTTTCCGAATTCATCGGTTATCAGTATGCTGCACACTGTCGTGCTCTTGCCGTCTTTTATCCATTTTGCTGATGCTGTGAGATGCTTTCCTTTTGATGATGACAGGAAGCTGATGTTCATGTCCATGGCCACAGTAGGCCTGTGAAGGTTGTTGTTCGTCACCGCCATGGCAAAATCAGCCAGCGTGAAGATGACTCCTCCCATTATTCCGCCCATTGCGTTCCTGTGGTCGTCCCTTATTTCCATGCTGCATACGCAGCCCTCGTCCGTCAGTTCATCTATCGTAATGCCGTTCGTCATGGCGAAGGTATCACCTTTAAAGTATTCTCTGGCTTCGCCGACCGTTCTGAATTGCCCCATATATGTATCTCCTTTACAGATCGTCTCTAGTCAGATTCCTGACCCATTTGTATTTCCTGAATCTGGCAAGGACCCACGGTATCTTTCCGACTTCATCAAGGCAGGTGCAGGCGTATACGGCGAGCACGGGCCAGCCCAGAACGAAAGCTCCCAGGATTGATAAGGGTATCGCTACCCCCCACATGCAGACTGCCAGGCTGTACATGTCGAACTTGGTATCGCCGCCGGCTGTGAAGACTCCGTTTATCGTTACCGTGTTGAATGACCTGCCGACCATATATACCGCCATTATGACCATCATTCCCGTAAGGTATGATCTTGCCTCCTCCGTCAGTACTACGGAATTGACCACGACGGGAGTCAGGGCAAGAACGATCCCGGTGGATATGAACCCGAGCACGAATGATATCTTCATGAGCTTGATACCGTATGCCTTGCCAAGCTCAAGCTTGCCTGCGCCCAGTTCGTTGCCGACCATGATAGCGGCAGCGCTTCCGACTCCGTTGCACATGCAGCATATAAGGTCCCTTATGACTGCAGCCACCGAGTTTGACGCTGCGGCGTCGGTGCCCATATGTCCAAGAACAGCTGTATATGCGGTGAACCCTATGCCCCAGAAGGTGGAGCCTCCGATGAGGGGAAGCAGCTGAATCATAAAATCCCGGGTAAGGCCCTTGTATCTCGCGAAGAATCTTTTGATATCCGGTCTGAGATACGACGGTCTCAGGGAAACGGCGACGCAAAGTATCAGTTCCACCGTTCTGGCTATCGTGGTCGCTGTCGCAGCTCCGATGGCCTCCATCCTGGGAATCCCGAAAAGACCGAATATCAAAACGGCGTTCAGAAGGATGTTGAGGACCACTGCCGCAGAACTGATGATGGCGCTGGGGGTCACGTGCTCGGTTACCTTCATGACAGCCAGATAGCACTGTGAGATCCCGGTGAGCAGATATGATACGCCCGCGATCCTCAGGTATGATACGCCTATGACGATCAGAGCATCGTCGTGGGTGAATATGCGCATCAGCAGGTCGGGAACCAGCTCACAGCCCAGAAAGAAAACGACTGAGATGATCCCGCCGACACGGAGCATGATATTGAAGATCTTTCTTATGGTCTCCGTGTCTCCCTTGCCCCAGTACTGGGCTCCCAGAAGCGTTCCTGCTCCCGTCAGGGAGAAAAGGAACATGTTCTGAATGAACTGTATCTGCGATGCCTGGGAAACAGCGGTCATCTGGTTCTGCGTCACCTGGCCGAGCATAAGCGCGTCGGCGGCAGCAACAGATGCGAGCATAAGGCTCTGCAGCGCAATCGGCAGGGCAAGTCTTATGAGTTTTCCGTAGAAGAGTTTTTTATCTATGACCATGATGACCTCTGGGTTTTCCGGATGACAGGATTATACCACAGTTGCGTCTCCCGTAAAAGGAGAAACCTCAACAAAAAAATACCGCAGTCAGGGAAGTAAATGATTTTTGTTCACATATTTCACAGGGATTTGTGGTATCATACGCGTGAAGAATGAAGCGGAGATATCTGACATGAAAAAAGTCGAGATCTATACTGACGGATCATGCAAGAGCAATCCCGGTCCCGGCGGATGGGCAGCGGTCCTTGTATATAAAGGCAGGGAGAAAGAACTGTACGGCGGAGAGCGGGATACTACCAACAACCGGATGGAGCTGACTGCCGCCATAGAGGCACTGTCCGCCCTCAAAGAACCGTGCGAAGTCATACTGACCACAGATTCCAGATATGTGTGCGACGGGATCACGAAGGGATGGGCCCGCTCTTGGAAGGAGCACGGCTGGAAAAAAGGCGACAGATCCCCTGCGCTGAATCCTGACCTGTGGGATATACTTCTGGGGCTCTGTGAAAAACACAGAGTTGAGATCGTGTGGGTAAAAGGGCATGACGGCCATCCTTACAACGAACGCTGCGACACACTGGCGCAGCAGGAAGCGGAAAAGAACAGATAACATGAAAAGGCACCCCGACGGGTGCGCTTTTTTGCTTTCAGTTGACCGTGGTAGAGATAAGCTCACATCCTCCGCAGATACGGAATTTTCCCATGTCTGCCGGTATGAACAGGCTGTCTCCCTTGCGGATGCGGATCTTCCTGTCCTCGAACAGAATAAAAGCTCCTTCCGATTCCAGGAACAGCAGTGACATGAAGCTTTTCACGTCAGCCTGGAGCTCAAGGTCCCGGCCTTGGCACACTGTATATTTTACAGATGTAAAATAATCACAGGAACCCAGCACCGTTCCGGAAGTCTCAGCCGGCTTTGAGAACCTGATCCGTCTGATCTCCTCTTCAGTCCTTGACACTATCACGTCAAGGGCTTTTTCGGTATGCAGCTTTCTGAGAGATCCATCCGGCTGTCTCCGGTTATAGTCATACACCCTGTATGTCACATTGCAGTTCTGCTGGATCTCGGCTATAAGGATCCCTTTTCCTATGGCGTGGACCTGTCCGGCGGGACTGAAGAAGACATCGCCTTTTTTGACATCGACGTAGTTCATGACCTCTTCGACATATCCGCCTTTGACCGCTTCCTCAAGCTCCTTCCTGCCGGTTCCGGGCTTAAGACCGTAGACCAGCTGAGCTCCGGGATCAGCGTCCATTATATACCACATCTCTGTCTTTCCGGTCTCCCCTTCATGGGCCATGGCGTATTCATTGTCAGGATGTACCTGGATCGACAGCCTGTCCCCGGCATCTATGAATTTTATGAGCAGGGGAAAACGGTCGTACGCGTCGCAGTTCGTGCCCAGAAACGATCTGTCCCCGGCGATCGCTCCCATGAGCGTGCGTCCTTTGAGTCCGCCGTTTCTGATCACGCAGTTCTCACCCGGCCGGACAGACAGTTCCCATGATTCCGCTATCTTTTCAAAGGGGGCTTTTTTGTTGTATTCTTTTTTCAGGACGTCCCCGCCCCAGATTATCTGCTTCGAGACGGGTTTGAGAAGAAGAGGATATTTTTCCATTCAGCGCCTCACAAAAGAGTTTCGATGAAAAGCTCACGGAGGATCACCCCGGTACCGACTATGGGATTGTTCCGCGTGGCAGGAGAAAAATATGGAAGTGACGCATAGGGAGCTGTGACTGACGATATCTCACCGTACAGCCTGTCTATAAAGCCTTCGCCGTACGCGTCGCCGATATCGAACAGGACCTTG
>JAFTCY010000113.1 GCA_017454465.1 Clostridia bacterium | reverse complement strand
TATGCTAAAAATATGTCAGAACGCAAACAAAAATGCCGCTTCGGCATAACACCGCCTGCGGCATTTTGTGCTATATAAGGTCGCGGATAACTTCAGAGGCAATCATGAGGCCCATGGAGGAAGGCATCCAGGAAAGGCTTCCCGGGACTCTTTTCACGCTTTCTGTACCGGTTTCCGCAGCGGTTTCCGCAGCGGTTCTGACCGGTTCTTCCTCGGAATAGACGCATTTAAGGGAAGAGACGCCGAGCTTCCGGAGGGACGTCCTTATCACTTTAGCCAGAGGACATACCTTTGTGCTGTATATATCGGCGACTTTAAGCTGCGAGGGATCCTTCTTGTTCCCTGCCCCCATCGCCGATATGACCGGAATTCCCTGCAAGGAGCATATGCGTATGAGGGCTGTCTTTGATCTGACGGAGTCGATGCAGTCGCATACGTAATCAAATTCACGGAACGGAAAATCAGAAGCGTTCTCTTCCGAGAAAAACACGGGATAAGTATTGACAGTACAGGACGGGTTGATGTCCTGCATCCTTGATCTCATCACATCGACTTTCAGCTGACCTACCGTGCTGTGCAGAGCGATTATCTGACGGTTTATGTTTGACAGAGACACCCTGTCTGAATCGATCAGGTCAAAACTCCCGATACCGGTGCGGCAAAGCGCTTCGCACACGTATCCTCCCACGCCGCCCACACCGAAAACGGCGATTCTTTTTTCCCTGAGGCGTTCAAGAGCTTCAGGGGAGATCACCATGGCGGTCCTGGAGAGCTCTTCGGGAACCGAATACATTCCTTCTTCCATGGTGTCAGAATATCTCCCACTCAAAGGAAGCGGAATCCGTTATGTCGATATCCTTGGGACTGATAGCGACTGCCTTCGCCCGCAGCATGTTGTTGGCACCCATGGCGCAGTCCTCAGCCATAGAGAACTGGGTACTGGAAGCGAAGTTCCTGTTCCCGAACTCGTAATCTATATTCTGAAGGTCGCCGAGCCTTACGCCGGAGGACGCGGCCAGTATCTTGGCCTTTACAAGTGCGTTGGCGCAGGCGTTCTGAAGCACCGTTTCCTGTACGGCCGTCGGGTCCTTTACATAGAAGCTCAGGTTCAGATCCGGCGATACATTGGCCTGGGAGACGGCTTCCAGGGCTTTCCCCAGTTTCTCGTTCGAGAAATCGAAAGACAGAGTGAAGAAGTACTGGCATACATATCCGGAAAATACCTGCTGGTAGAATCCCTTTTCGTCCTGAACGGAATCGTATTCCGTGAAAACATTGAAGTTCTCCGTCTTGAGATCATCCTCCGCGAAACCAGCGTCCGCAAGTTTTGCCTTGAGTGATTCGGTATGCTCCGCGGACATCTCGAGAGCTTTGCCGTAATCCTTGTCCTTGGCGCGCAGATTGATCCTTATGCCGCACATATCGGCTTTTGCCGTTACTTTTCCGTATCCTCTGACTTTTATCGTTCTCATGATTATCCCTTTCTTCTGCTGTAATCTTCCTTTATCCTGCTTTTCCAGGCAGCGCCTGCCCTGCCTTCTTTTCTTACGTTGGTTATCGCTTCGCTGAGGCACTCGAAGTTAAGCGCCGTGCCCGCCGCGTCGCACCTGTAATCGACCGCCTGATCCTCGTCGATGCCGAATGTCCTTGCAGTCTCCACAGCGTCGATATTGGCCGCGAGAAAGATGAATTCCCATCCTTCCTCTCTTTTCTTCCCTATCATTTCCTTCACGTCACGGGAGCTGTATTTCCTGCTGGCATTTTCCATTCCGTCCGTAGTGATGACGAAGACAGTGTGCTCCGGGACATCTTCTTCCCTGGCGTATCTGTGTATTTTTGAAATGTGTTCCACAGTTGACCCGATGGCGTCAAGAAGAGCCGTGCATCCGCCTACGAAGTATTCCTTCTCGGTGAGTTCTGGTATTTTGGAAATATCGGCTCTGTCATGCACCGTGGTGATGTTCGAATCAAACAGGACAGTTGTGACGTAGGCTTCCCCGTCCTTCTCCTTCTGCTTCCTTATCATGGAGTTGAAGCCGCCGACAGTGTCCTTCTCAAGTCCCGACATCGATCCGGACTTGTCAAGGATGAATACCATTTCGCAAAGATTCTTTTTCATTTTGTTTTCCTCCGGTAATATAAAGATGTTTTGTGAAGTCTTCCTTCACTTCGCCATCATTATATTCCTCGGAGGTATCTCCGTGGTCGCCTGTGAGGCGACATTTTCACCCGAGGAGGGGCTGGTCGTTTTCGTACAGGACTTCGTTTATCTCGAATATGTCGTAGTTTCCGCGTCTGATGAAATATGAGATTATGACGTCGGATTTTATGGATCCGGACAGAGCGTAGCCGGCCTTCATCAGAAGCTCTTCCGTCTCACTGAGGCTGAGCCTGAGCGAGATCGCGAAGGCAAGGGCAGTCTGTTTGCTTGGCCTGTAGTTGACGTTTCCGCGTATCTTTGAAAAATGCTTCCTGTCTATGTTGGCTCTCCTGTAGCACTGGGAGTCAGTTATCCCTGCCTCGTCGATCTTTCTGAGCAGCATCTGCTGGAAGGATTCGTCAAGTACCCAGGGACCGTTATATGATGACCCTGCCGCCGTCACAGTATCCATTGGGCGCGACACCGGTTTATTCCGCCGTTTTGTGTCAGACGGCGCTTTTTCAGCCTTGAGCGGTGCTTTGCCGTATACCGGATATACGCCGTCAGTACGGAACGTTTCTTCCAGGGGCTTGCTGTTCGGCGCTTCCTCACAGGCCTCGTCAGCCTCGAACAACGGGGCGTTTCCGTAAAATCCCCCGGCCTGCGCCATGCTTTCAGCGTACGTGTTCAGGTAAGGGTAGCCTGATGTATCAAGAGACGACAGTTTTTCAGAAAGCTCGAGGGAGGTGACCCGCCGTTCCCTCGGAATGACGGCGCGTACCGAAAGCTCGTGCTCGCCGAGGAACTCCCTGATCTCGGAGAGGACGCCTCCGATCTGATCTGGAGGGATCTCAAGAATAAGGTCAAGGGACGATATCCGGGACTTTTGCGCCCGGATCAGGGTCCTGTAAACTGTTCTCTCACCCGGGGCCACGGCGACACGTGAATATCCGCTTTTTTTGAACAGGCGCCTTTTTTTCTCGATCAGCGCTCTCAGACAGCCGTCCTCATATGATACGACAGCCCTTGAGCCTGTGCCCGAAGGCGCGTTTGTGAAAATAAGAGACATCTATCTCAGGTCCTTTTTGGATTTGATAAGTTCGATCTCCCGTTTGATGGCCTTGGGCCGCTTTATGAGCGCCTTCACGCCCCTGTGTATCGGCAGAACGGGAAGAAGGACCTTGTGCCTGTAATAGAACGGATACTGCACCTCGACTTCTTTAAGAGGCATGAATATTCTGTTCCTGAGATATCTGCGCCTTCCCTTCTTGCCTCCGCCGAGGTTCTCTATGCTGTTTTCGACCCTGTGGCTCATGGTGCCATAAGTGCCTGATGACAGCATGTATTCAAGCATCTTTTCCTCTTCTTCATCAAGTTCGTCCTTCATGGAGAAGAGCTTGTCAGCCAGCATTTCGTTCGTTCCGGCAAAATCCCGGATCTCAAGCTTGTCAAGCTGCTGGTTTATATAAACCCGGTCCAGGGTCCCTCTGAACTTTCTGTTGAAGACATACACATCGCACAGAGACCTTATACCGGACCCGCCCAGGGCGTAATGCTTGTATTCGTGGGCCATCATGTACACGTAAAGATCTTCGGGATCGAAGTATCTTCTTAGGGGCGTTTCTTCATTCCATCTCAAGAATTTCACCGGATCCTTGTAATACTCATAGAACTTTTCCCTGTGCATGGTACTGAAAAGCCCCACGTGCAGCTCGAAGTTGTATACAGGCTCCTTGTGGTACACGTCGTGGCAGCTCTTGCCGCCGAAATGCTTCGTCTCGTACCCGAGGCGCTCCATGATCTCTCTGGTCTTTTCCCTGTATACGGGATCGATGAGCACGTCGCAGTCGGCCATGGTCCTGAGGTCCGGCCTGGGATAGAAATCCCTGATGACGGAACCCTTAAGGGGGCATGACCATATGCCGGCCTTTTCGAATTCTGAGACAGCTTCATCAAGAGCCGTTCTGAACAGGATCTCTTTCCTCGTGGCTCCGGCCATGCCGTTTTCAAAAGCTTTGTTTTCGATGCCTGCCCTTTTCAGTGAATCAGCGCACAGGGCGGTGACTGAATGTCTGACAGACATCTTGAACACGGTGTCGAGTTCCGCTCCTTCGATAATGGCACTATCCGGTTCCGTGGAATTGAGAGAACAGGCGATGAGATGGATCAGTAACCTTGAGTTTTTATCCATTACTCCTCCAGCGCGCCGATCTCACGCAGTTTTCCCACGGCGCGGCTTATATCGTCCCTGACTTTGGCGATGTTTGTGTCATTGACTTCAAACTGTCTTTTCATTTCAGCAAGGATATCATCCTCGGTGCATTCTTTCTTCAGACATTTAATGATGATGCCCAGGGTGCCGTTTCCCCTGACCATTCCGTTGAATCCGGCTTTGGACGTCGGGACGAGATAGATCTCTTCTCCTATTGTCTGTGTAAGAAAGTTTTCTGAAAGCTTCATGTTGTTTTCTCCTGTGTTTAAGATTGGTTCACTGTCTGGGTATAACCCTGAATTCAAGGCCCCCGCTGTAACCTGATACGTACTCTTCCGCGTAGGATCCTTCATATACCGAAACCACAAGGCTGTCGCATCCGTCGAACGCGTGGCGGCCTATTATTTTCGTTGCTTCCGGGATGGTCAGCTCGCTGAGTTGTTTGTCAAATTCGAAGGCGAATGTGCCAATGGACTCGACCTGTGAGGGAATATTTATATTTTTAAGATTTGTGCAGCCCAAGAAAGCGTTGTCTTTTATCGTTTTCAGGCTGTCAGGCAGTCTGACCGAAGTTATCCCGTCACAGTTTTCGAAGGCTCCGTAATCTATTACCTCGATCCCATCGGGAACACTGTACTCTATATCCGTCTTCCTGCCTCCCACACCGACGCCGTGGCCGGGTAGATAGCATATGAATATATTCTCCGTTCTGTCTGTTATGGCGCTGTTTTCCAGTTTCAGGTGTTCATTCCCCGGGTCGATCACGACCTCGGAGAGGCTGTGGCACCCCGTCAGCGGATTTCCGCTGAACTTCGTATCTTTTCCCGTTATCTCCAGGCGCGCGAGTTTCGAGCATGAATAGAACGCGCCGGAATTGACGGATCTCATGTTTTCCGGGAGAGTCACGCCTGTGAGGCTCCTGTTCAGGGAAAAAGCGTATGAAGCGATCACCTTAAGAGTTGAGGGAAACGAGTAGGATCCGATGTTCACGCAACCAGTAAAAGCGTTGGAATTGATCCATTCGACGCCCTCCGGAACGGATACGGACAAAAGCTCCGTATTGCCGTAGAATGACTTTGCACCGAGTTCCTTGACTCTGATACCGTCGATCTCGGCAGGTATAACAAGATCGGTCTCGTGCCCGTTGTATCCCGTGATCACGGCAGCACCGTCCGTATCGACCATGTATACATAGTCACCCGAGCTGTTTTTCATCTGCTCAGTCACCTGATCGAGAGCGTTTTTAAGGCTTTGCATATCCACGGACTGTCTTGGAAAGCAGCCTGTAAGAACCGGAGGCAAGATAAAAAGAAGGACCAGAACCAGACTGATGCAGATCTTTTTCATGAGACAACTTCTCCTGTCATTTTTTCGAATGATACCCGCGCCGCTTCAATATCCATGTTGCATTCGAGTTCGTACAGCCCGCAGGATGCGGTGAACGCGTCAAGAAGCTCAAGGGTCTTCGCAAGCATAACGGGGTCGGCGGGCCTGTAAGCCTGAAGCATCAGTGCCGGAAAAGCCTCACTGAGGGAGACCTTCCTGATCCGGTTCTCACACCCGCGCTTTATGAGGCAGACGGCACTGAGGGGAACCGTTATATTGTTTCCGAGACGGTGCTTTCCGTTGTACGGGTTTCCATGGACGTATGACACTCCGTTATTCACGGATATGAACGGTTTGTCGTCATTTATCATTGTGACTCTTTCCCCGAGGAGTTTTCTCCAGAGTGACGCGTGAGTGGATTTGCCCACGCCGCTCCTGGCGGTGAAGATATACGCCTTCCCGTCATAGCAGAGAGACGATCCGTGAAACAGGAAGGAGTCATAAGCCGGAAGCTTTTCTGAGATCTTTCTCAGCACAGCCAGTTCCTCAAGGTATCCGTCCGTGTAAGACGGAGGGGCGTCCTCCGAAGCGTGGCTCTCGTCCGATCTTTTCCGTTCAAAGTCTATGTCCTCTGCGGATGTGGCGACAAAAAACTCGATGCCTTCTTCAAGTTCCTCAGCTGTTGAAAGATAATCGCGCATCAGCATGTGGGTGTTTTCCCATACCGTTGATACGGCGATATTGAGTCCGCAGAGCCTGTATACTGCCTGCAAAGCGCCACCTCCCTGTGATCGGATACATATTCGTTAATATTATATAACAAAACTCGGGAAAATAACACCCCTGTTTTTTCTATGGCAAATACAGATTATTGCTGGAGGAACTTGCCAAGCGAGCGGAAATATAGTATCATATTGCACAGAGAAACTGATATTTGCAAAAAGGAGCTAATCATATGGGATTTCTTTTCGGCAATGACAGAAACAGAAGAGATGAAGAGCCTTCCCTTTTCGACGTGATGTTCGGCACATCTTCCGACAGACATTCAGAAAGAGAACGTCGCGGAGACGGTGACGGAGAGACGGTGGATTTCTCTGACGGTCTCGGCATGGATGACATGCTGGACGAGATGGATGACCTCGATATCGACGACATCGATCCCTGAGTAATGGACGTTACATAAATCGACAATTTAAACCAGGAGGAAATACTTAATGAAGACTAGAATCATATCCGCGGTACTTGTGCTGGTCATGGCACTTGCGGTGCTTTCCGTGCCGGCCTTCGCGGCGACCGAACCTACCGAGGCCGATCTGAGGACCGCGCCTGAGATCTCTGATCTTGAAATACATGACGACGGAGAAGGATACGTCTGGCTTGAAGTAACGGTTCACACGCCTGACAACGTTCTCAACGCCATCGATTATTATGAGAACCATGAGCTCGGATACAATCAGGCAGGGTATATCGGGGGGATCGAACTGGAATTCTCCATCGACGGCGGAGAGTGGCAGTCCGAGAGTCTCGCCATAGCCTGGAAGCACTATGAAGACTCTGAAGAAGTTCCCAGATGGAACGGGATACACGAAACCGCGTATTATAATGAGCTTCATGTGGACTCTGAGGTCAAGGCCCATGCGCGATATACCGGTGCTGATGCAGACGGCAATTCCCGTTACAGCGACTGGTCCAACATGCTCACGCTTAACGAGAAATTTGATTTCGAAGCGTCCCAGTGGGCACTCCCGGAACTTGCCCAGGCGAGTTCGCTCGGACTCATTCCGGCGGTTCTTGAAGGCGCCGATCTGACTAAGCCCATAACCCGGGCTGAATTCGCCGCTGTATGCGTCAGGGTATACGAAGCGCTTTCGGGAAAGAAGGCAGAAGCGTCCGCTGACAATCCTTTCACCGACACGAATGATGAGGAAGTGCTGAAAGCCCTTTCCGTAGGCATAACCAACGGCACAAGCGACACCACCTTCTCGCCTGACGTACTGCTCAACAGAGAACAGGCCGCCACGATGCTGACGAGAGTCTACAAGAAAGTCATCTTTGACGGCTGGACACTGAAGACTGACGGAGATTTCGACGAACAGTTCCGCGGAATGTTCGAATACCCCGACAAATTCGCCGATGACGAGAATATCAGCGGCTGGGCAAAGGACAGCGTGTATTTCATGGCAGCCAACCAGATAATCAACGGTATCGGAAACAACAGATTCGCCCCGAAAGCTGTCACCGAGGCCGAGAAGGCCGTCGGCTACGCCCAGGCGACACGGGAACAGGCCATCGTAATAGCGACAAGAATGGTAGGCAACCTGAAATAAGCATACAATATATCCAATTTCACCCGACGCCGGAGCAGAAACAACTGCCGCCGGCGTCTTTTTTCCTTCTGCCGCATCCTCAGGAATACGCAAAAAAGAAGGTCAAATTCAGCTCAAAAATAGAGAGATTTCGTTGACAAAGATATCCCTTTATGCTAACATAACCAGTGGGGTCCGGGAACACTGAAGCTCCCGTTCCCTTAAATTCTGATTCGTTAAAAAATTCCTTTCAGGAGGGTTATATGCCAGTTTATGAATCGATCAAAAACGCAGACAACAAGATAGTCATCTCCTCAGCGAACAGAGACTCCTGCGTGTTCGGATGGGACAAAGTCATCTCTTCCCTCTGCGCAAAAGTTGCTGAAGGCAAGAAGACCATCGCCATCGACGGATGGTACGGCATCAACTATGACAGGATCGCTGAATCCCTCAGGTCAGCGGTCGAATCCGCAGGCAAGAAAGCAAGACTTATCCCTGCAGTCGGACTCTATCTTTCAAGAGAAGATATAGTCAGGTACAACCAGCCCTTCGTTACGGATGACCCCGGATTCGGAAAAGTCAACCGTTTCGGCGTTCTGGAAGACATCATGGACAAGGCCAAAGTGGCTGACGTGAAAGCTGAACTGGCAGCTAAGCCCGATGAAGTCGTTATTATTTACGGCATGGGCGCTTCCATTAAAGAGTTCGAGGCTCTCATCGACGTGAAATGCTATGTTGACAACACCCACCAGAAAGTTCAGTGGGATATGTGGACAGGCAAGCTTCCCACCTTCGGCTGCACCGAGCCGACAAAGGAATACAGCTGGAAGGAATACAACTATTCTGACTACTATCTTCTGAAGAGACAGAAGGACTACATGTACGAAGCCATGGATTTCTACATCGAGAACTATTTCGAGGACGACCTTGTGCTGGTTCCGAGAAAAGCCTACGACGAGATCATGTCAACTTTGGTCAAGTACCCGATCCATGAAGTCAAGATCTTCAGCCCGGGTCCCTGGGGTGCTTACAGATACCTGCAGATGGACTACGGCGTAGAAGGCCTGGCGAACAACGCTTGGAACAAGATCGGCGGACCGGAGCTCAGGATCCTCATCGACTTCGGCGGCGAGAGAAGCATCTCAATGCCCATGCTGAACGCTATGCAGTACGGCAAGGAACTGGTGGGCGAGCTGATCGACAAACAGTATCCGGGACTCTTCCCGCTTGATATCTGGCTTGACGACGGCTGGCATCCCACGCCTCAGCCCGCTGAAAGGATCAGCATGCCCATGCATATCCATCCTTCCAGCAAGTACGTTGAAGACCACTTCGACGAGCCTCTCGGAAGATACGAGACATACTACATCGCGGAAGCCTACGAAGGCGCCAACACATGGATGGGATTCAAGGACGACGCCAACATTGAGGAATGGGAGCGTCTCTGCGAGGAATCCCAGAACATCAAGCCCATTGAGAACTGGAAAGACTTCATCTGCAACTGGACCAGCAAGGAAGGCGATCTGTATCTTATTCCGCCGGGAACGATGCACGGCCACGGCGGCAACCAGATGGTCCTTGAGATGGATACCAACCCCTCCATCAACGGTACCGAGTATTCGTTCTTTGAATATGACTTCGCAAGACATTCATGGGACGACGAAAAGAAGACCATGACGGCCAGACCTCTGAAGATGCACCTTGAACACGCAAGGAACATGGAAAAGACCAGAAGAGGTTCCTGGGTGAAGGATTATCTCCTTTCAACTCCCCATGTCATCAAATGGACTCCCGAATACTACATCGACCAGTACAAGAGCTACTCCGTAATGCCCTACGAGATCGAAAGGATCCACTTCGAGAAGAAGGGCGAGCTTTCCACCGAAGGCAAGTTCATGCATATGCTCACACTGACGGTAGGTTCCAGAGTGACTGTCGTTTCCAAGAAGGACCCGGCCCTCCGCGCTGAGTGCGACAAGTTCCAGTGCCTCGTGATCCCCGCTAACTTCGGTGATTACGAGATCATCAACGAAGCGGGCGGCAGAGCCACCTGCGTCATCGAGAGATGGAAAAAAGGCTGATGCCAGATTTAAAGGAATAAAATAATACACACGAGTACTCTGCAGAGGGTATCCTCCATGAGGATGCCCTCTCGCCATATTCAGAGACAAAAGAAAGAAGGAAGATTTATGAACATACTTGCGATCGGCGCCCATCCCGATGATGTAGAGGAATACTGTAGCGGTACCCTTGCAAAATTCGCCGCTCAGGGCCACAAGGTATTCACAGCGACCACAACAAACGGAAACATTGGTTCGGCCACACTCCCCATGGAAGAGATAGCCAGGATCAGAAAAGAAGAAGCGAGACAGGCGGCAGCAGTCATAGGCGCCGAATACATATGCCTTGACTATGACGACGAGATGTTTTTCGAGTCAAGGGAAGCCAGGATCGCTCTCATAGACCTTGTCAGATACTGCAAACCTGACCTGATCCTTACCCATTATCCCCATGACTACAATCCTGACCACGAGCTGACTTCAAAGATGGTGAACGACATCGCCGTAATGATCCCCATCGCTAAGATCCCCACAAAGAATCCCCCCTGCGAAAAGATACCGCTTCTGGCCTACTTTGAACCCGTGCTGAGCATTGATTTCAATCCCACCGAATACGTTGATATCACGGATTACATGGACAAGAAACGCGAGATGTGCTCAAAGCACAAATCCCAGGTCCAGTGGATGGCCGACAACTACAAGGAGCAGATCGGCGACAAGCAGAAGAACTACTTTGACGATATAGAAATAATAGCAAGGTTCAGAGGACTGCAGTGCGGATGCGAGTACGCCGAAGGCTTCATCATGGCCCGGAACGCCTACCGCATCACCACAAAACGCGTTCTTCCCTGAAAAATATGGAAGCGGTAAAAAAAGAGCATCCCGTAAACGGTGAATGCCTGTATATCTCAAACGGATACGTGGAAGCGGTGATCCCTCTTTCCTTCGGCATAAGGATCACCCATTTCAGCCTTTGCGGAAAAGACAATCTTTTCTACGAGGATCCGGCAGACCGTCCCAATTTTTCAACAGAGGAAGGATGGAGGCTGAGAGGCGGTTACAGAGTCTGGGCGGCCCCTGAAGGCCCCTGGGACTATGTGCCGGACAACAGTCCCATAAGCTGGCGCGCTGAAGGCGAGACTCTCTTCCTCTCTGAAAGACCCGACCCCCGTACCGGTTTCAGGAAGAAGATGGAAGTAACGCTTCTCGGAAACGGCATCAGGGTAAAGGGGGTTCTTCAGAACATATCGGATCATGACACGGACGCGGCAGTCTGGCTCGTCTCGTCAGTGGTTCCCGGAGGAGTTGAGATCATACCTCTTCCCTATTCCGGCAACGACACGCCAAGGGTCGGCTTCTGTTACTGGGACCATACGGACCCTTCCGATGAGAGGATAAAATACGGCAGGGACAGACTGGAGATAAGAAGCCTGCCCTCGGACCGTCCCCTGAAGATAGGAATATCACATCCGGCAGGACCCGTCAGGTATGAACTCGGGAGCGTATCGCTGATCAAAAGATATGACCTCGACACAGACGCCGTTTATCCTGACAAAAACTCCTCCTGGGAGACATATTTCTGCCGGCACATGACAGAGCTTGAGAGCCTGTCCCCCCTTTACACCGTAAGACCCGGATGTGAGATATCCCACACCGAAGAACTTTTGATCGAAACTTTGTGAGGTGCATATATGAAAACAAGAATCGCCGCAGTCGGGATCGCGCATCCCTTTGAAGTCGGATATGATCAGGCGGGCAGCCTCCTCAGCACCACGGTAAGGACGCTTCTGGAACAGGGAGTCGAATGCTTTGACACCGGCATAGTTATGGAGGATCTCGATACTGTCAAAAAGGCCGCCGAGGCTTTGAAAACAGCTGATTTTGACGCTCTGCTTCTCTGTATAGCCACATGGAGCGAGGACCATCATCTCCTGGATCTCCTTTCCTATGTTGACAAACCGATCATCCTGAGGGCGTACCCCGCGTTTGACACAGGTTCCCTGTGCATGGCACACCAGGTGGGAGCGGTATTCACGGACATCGGCAAATCCTATGATTTCATATACGGTGAACCCGATGACAGGGAATGCGCCCTGAAAGCCAAGGCACTGGCGGCTCCCTACTCACTGGCGGAAGCCATGAGCCATGTAAGGCTCGGGACCATAGGAGGAAGAGTCAAGGGCATGACCGAGATAGCCTACGACGAGTTCGCCATCAAGGAAAAGACCGGCGCCCGTATCGTGAACATCGACGAAAAGGAAATGCTGGAAAAGGTCTCGGGCATGAGCGATGAGGAAGCTGAAAAGCTCTTTATCGAGAAAAAGAAACTGATCCCTCCGTGCAGCATCTCTTCGACCTCTGAAGGACTGAGGGAATCCGTGAAATTCTACGGAGCGCTGAAGTCACTGTGCCAGGAGTACGACCTTCAAGCCCTTGCCGTCAAATGCTATACCACTTTCATGGGCAAGGTCTGCCTCGGGTATTCCCTGCTTGCCGAAGAAGGGATCATGGGATCCTGCGAGGGAGACGTCACGAGCGGCATCGCCATGACCATGCTGTATGAGCTCAGCGGCAGACCGGTCAACAATACAGACCTGCTGTATCTGGACAACGAAAAGAATACCATCCTGTTCTCGCACTGCGGCTCCTCCGGGTTCTCCATCGCCGGTGGAGAGATCGAGCTCGCTCCGGTCAGACTTGCCGAGACAGGCGTATGCTGCAAGTTCGTCATGGCTCCCGGTAAAGTCACGGCTCTCAACCTCTGCGGACACGGGGAGAAGTTCAGAATGGCCGTCATGACGGGTGAAGCCGTTCCCTGCGGCATGGAATTTCCGGGCAATCCCGTGGTCGTCAGGTTCGACGCCGACGTGGAAGATATAAACCAGTGGATCATAAGAAACGGCATAGGACACCACTGGATGATCTGCTACGGAGACTTCAGACAGGAGCTTAAGCGTTTCGCCGAGATCAAAGGCATCGTTTACAACGAGATATGATCTCTTATAAATAAGGCCTTTTATTGGAAACGGGCTGCGTTCGCGCGCAGCCCGTTTTGTTAAGTTGTGTGACAGCGGGTGTCCTCCTATTCCTGTTCGGTGGGATAGGAAGACTTTCCGGTAACTTTTCTCTTCATTATCTTTCCCATGCGTTTCAGAGCGTACGGACCGACGATCTTCATCATTTCCTCGGCTGTATGCATGTCGCTTGCCGCCGGCAGATCCCTGCTCAGGTGGATCGCGTCAAATTCGCATCTGGTGGTGCAGAGACCGCATCCGACGCACTGGTTCAGGTCTACGGTAGTCGCGCCGCAGCCAAGGCAGCGGGCCGCTTCTTTTCTGACCTGCTCATCCGTGAGAGGAAGCCTGAGATCGGAGAATGTTCTTCTGGGATCTCCTTCTTTCATGCCGGGACGCTGACGCGGAGAATTGTCGAAAGAGTCGGGTCTTGATATATCGTCTCTGTCAAATTCGATGAATTCCCTTCTGTCCCTGCCGATGGTGAGAGACTGTCCGGGATGGACGAATCTGTTTATGGATACCATTCCCTCGCGTCCGTCGGCGATGGCGTCTATGGCGAATCTTGCTCCGCGGAATATATCTCCTCCGACGAATATGTCGGGTTCAGCCGTCTGCCTTGTAAGAGGATCGGCTTCCGCGGTGCCGTTCTTTCTCAGCACTACTTTTGTCCCCTTGAGAAGATCTCCCCACTCAGCCGACTGTCCGATGGCCATAAGCACATTGGAGCACGGGACGGTAATGGTCTCTTCCTCGTTGTATTTCGGGCTGAAGCGTTTATCGCTGTCGTAGACAGACACGCAGCGCTTAAAGACGACCGATGTGACATTGCCGTCTCCGTCGCGGATAACCTCCTTCGGGCCCCAGCCGTTCTCGACCGCGATGCCTTCATCAATAACTTCGGCGATCTCGTCTTTCGCGGCAGGCATCTCTTCCCTGGACTCGAGGCAAAGCATGGTGACCTTGCCGTCCGTGCATCTCAGAGCGGTACGTGCTACGTCGGCAGCCACGTTTCCGCCGCCTACCACGACAACGTCGCCCTGAAGTTTTTCAGGGGAAGAGGTCGCATTTACTCTTCTCAGGAACGCGACACCGGATTCCACACCGTTGCCTTCCTCTCCGGGAACTCCCGCGGTCCTGCCGCCCTGGAGGCCTATGGCAAGGAAGAACGCCTTGAATCCCTGTTTCCTCAGTTCATCGATGGTGACGTCTTTGCCCACTTCAACGCCGCAGCGGATCTCGACACCCATGGCCTTGATGATCTCGGTCTCTTTCTTGAGAACGTCTTTTTCAAGCCTGAACCACGGAATACCGTTTATCAGCATTCCTCCCGGTTCTTTTTCTTTTTCAAAAACCGTTACCGGGTATCCCTCGGTGCGGAGGTAATACGCGGCGGAAAGACCTGCGGGGCCGGATCCTATAACAGCCACAGGATAATCGGTCCACTGATTTCCCTCGCCGTTCTCGCAAGGGACCGTAAACGCCTGGGGATCCTCAAGTTCCCATTTTGCGAGGAACTTCTTTATCTCGTCGATGGCGACAGGCTGGTCGATGGTGCCCCTTGTGCACCAGTCCTCGCATCTCCTGTTGCACACCGCTCCGCAGACAGCCGGGAACGGGTTGTCCTGGCGTATAAGCTTTACGGCGTCCGCGTACCTTCCTTCGGCGGCCATCTTTATGTATCCCTGTACGGCAATGTGAGCCGGGCAGGCGGTCTTGCAGGGCGCGGTCCCGGTGTCATAGCAGTTGACCTTGTTGGTGTCCCTGTAGTCCCTGTTCCATTTGTCCTCGCCCCAGGGCTGGTCGTCGGGAAGCTCGTGCATAGGATATTTTACCCTTGTTCCGTCAGCTTTGCATAGCTTTTGGCCCAGTCTGGCGGCGCCCGCGGGACATACCTCGACGCATTTTCCGCATCCGACGCATTTTGTCTTGTCCACATGGGCCCTGTAGGCGGACCGGGACATGTTGGGAGTGTTGAACAGCTGTGAGGTTCTGAGACCGTAGCAGCTTCCGGGCGAGCAGTTGCATATTCCGACTATCCTGTCGGGGCCGTCAAGGTTCGTGATCTGGTGCACATATCCCTTGCGCTCTGCTCTCTCTATGATCTCCATGGCCTCTTCACGGGTTATATATCTGGCATCTTTTCCGGTCTCAACCAGGAACTCGGCTATATCGCCGATACCGATGCACATATGGCCTTCGATATCACCGACGCCTTCTCCCCTGATCCTCTGGGCCTTGCGGCAGGCGCATACCATGGAACAGAACTTGTCATATTTGTTCAGCCAGTGTGAGAGGTGTTCCACGCTGACGCTCTTTGACGACACGTCGATGGCTTTTTCCACCGGAATAACATGCATTCCGATACCGGCGCCTCCCGGCGGAACCAGCTTCGCTGCGAATTCAAGTGGCTCCTGAGGAGCGAGGTTGAACATGGTGGCGACTTCGGGATGCTCATCCGGAAGCGTCGCGTGCTCCACCATATATTCGCCGGAACCGACGACCCATTTGGGGATCCAGTACTGGATGTGCTGGTCCGCGTTGTCCCTGTTCTGCTCCACGATACCAATCCAGATCAGGTGGTCTATTATTTTCTGTGTCTCCTCTTCGCTCATGCCGTTCATCTCAGCCAGCTGCTTCGTGGTGTAACCCACCCGGCGCTTTTTGAAGCTGAGCATGAATTTTACCTCATCCTTTGTGAGGAGCCTGTCCAGGATCCAGAAATCCATGTGGTTTTCCTTGAATCCTGAAAGCTTTCTCGGGATGTTGTCGGTTATCATAAGCGCGAGTTTTTTTACAAGTTTGGCTTTCTCGGGATCATCGCAGTGATGGTCCGTCACCGGGTAGTCTCGCTCATTGACATGGATCTTGGGGTTAACTTCCTTTACCATCTCATCCTCCTCAAACGATAGGGATCTTGATCGTCATGTCAGACAGCGGGTAAGCCGCGCAGGCGTGGACATAGCCTGACGCCTTGTCCTGGGCTCTCCTGCCGTCGTTTTCCGGATTGACGTAGTAATCGCCGGATATGACTTTGGTGCGGCAGAATCCGCATTCGCCGCTCCTGCAGTCTGTCAGAAGGATTATTCCGGCCCTTTCGCAGGCGGTCACGATGGATTCGCATGCCCTTGCCGGTATCCTGTCTTCCTGTCTGCCGCGCATAACTGTTATGGTGTATGTTTCATCCTTCTTTTCTGCCGGATAGCCCGGGAATACGGAGATGTCCTTGGCCTGTCCGAATACCTCGAACCTGATCCTTCTGGCCGGTGCGCCGACTTTCTTTATCTCTTCACGGAGGAAACGGTACATGGCCTGGGGACCGCAGATGAAATATGACGTGTCGTCCTTTGAGTACTTCTTTATGAGATCGGCCGTGATGAAACCTCTCTCGCCCTGCCAGTCAGGCTCGTCTCCGGAAAGGACGTGGACCACATGGACCTTGTCGCACTCAAGGGCTTCAAGCTCCTTTTTAAGGATGATGTCGTCCGAGGAGACCGAACCGTAAAGTATGGTCAGCTCGGCGTCAAGAGTGCCGTGGGCGATCTCTTTCGCCATTGAAGCGAAGGGCGTGATGCCTACGCCGCCCGCCAGGGCAAGTATGTGATGCGCGTCTCTCAAAGGCTCATAATAGAACTGGCCCAGGCCCATGGAACCCATGACCCTGTCTCCGGGCTTCAGTTCTGTATTGATATAGTCAGCGATATATCCGTCACCCTTTGAGCGTCGGACGGTTATCTCGGCGAATCCCCTGTCCAGTCTTGCCTCGTACGGAGCGGATGATATGGAATAGGGACGGCATACCGTCCTTCCGTCCATGCTGAAGGCCAGGGATATGAACTGGCCGGCGTAGAACGGAGGAAGTTTCTTTCCGTCGCATCTCTCAAATCTTACTGTCTTCGCGGTGGGGCTGGCGTCTCTGATATCAGTGACCACAAGCTCCAGCATGCCGGGGTGCCATTCCTTCGCAACGTCTCCTATGGGATCGTTCTTTACAGGAACGGAAGAGGCTGTCTCGAAAGCTTCAAGTCTTGCTTTTGTGACCCGGGAAGCTCCGCCTACGTCATTGAGGAATCCTTTGATCTTCATTTACCTGCCTCCTCCTTTCTCTTCATGTCGTCAAGGACGTTCTTCGCGGCTTTCCTGCCGTTGGTGACGGCGGGACCCATGCCGTTTCCTGATATCTGGTGCGCTCCGGCGAACTCAAGCCCCTCTATGAATTTCTCTTTGTCCGCGGTCTGAAGCCTTGCCACGATGTGGTCCTTCATACTGTGGGAGTAGCCGTAGATGCAGCCGTTCCACATTCCGGTGTAGTGGGAAACGGTCACCGGAGTCTCGATCACTATCTCGAGGATGTGGTCTCTCAGGTTCAATCCGTAGTAAGCGCTCATATAATCTATGAGCTCTCCCGCTATCCTGTGCTTTACGCTGTCGTATTCGTCCGCTGTAACTTTCTTCCATCCGTCGACTCTCGGGAGGGTCGTTATGGAAAGGGAGCATGTGCCCTCGGGCGTAACGTCAGGGTTGCATCTGTTGTGGCATATGGCGGTGATGTAGTGGTAGGGACCGAGGCCTGACAGCTCGTCGTAGAGCTTTGAAGTATCCATGGTATCGCCCCTGAAGCAACTGTAGTCCCTTATATTCAGTTCATCAGCCGTTTTGTCCAGGATCATCACCACGGAGAAGGCCGTAAGGCTCAGCCTGCGTCCGTTGACCATTTTGATGGCGTTTGCGGGAACCTCTGAAAGAGGCTCGATCATTGAGGTGTATACCTTGTTGGGATACGCCGCGGAGATGACGTAGTCAGAGTGTATCTCGTCGCCTCTCTCGGTCCTGACTCCGTATACGCGGCCGTCCTTCACGAGTATCTTTTCCACGTGCTGCCTGTATTCGATCTGCACACCCATCTCCTCGGCTCTTTCAGCCATTTTGAGACTCATCTCGTGGCTGAAATTCCTGGGGATGTAGGATCCGTACCCGATGTAGTCGGCCATCAGCACGGCGTAGATGGTGAAGGGCAGCTCTTTCAGAGACGAGCCCACATAGATCCAGTAGGGCGCCATAAGGTCGACAGCCTTCTGGGGAAGCCCGAAGGAATCGATGACTTCCTGGGCGGAATATCCGGCGGTCTTGACGAAAGCCTCGTGCTTTATAAGCATCTTTGCCTTGCCCATATGATGTATGGAAAGCTCGTTGACGCTGTCGAAGACGGTGTGGCAGAGATTCAGCAGTCCAAGGACCTTGTCGTATGTCCCGGGCACCGCTTCGTTCACTTCTGATGCGAACTTCTCGAATCCGGGATGGAGGGTGACTTCAAGTCCGGGAAGGGACGCGTGGTATGCTTCCGGCACTTTCAGCCAGTCGATGTCCACTCCCATGTCCTCAAGGAACTTTCCGACCTTCAGCCGGTTTCCCTTGGGGCCTATGCTCATCATTTCATGGAGAGTCGCCTCGATCTCGATCCCGCCTCTGACGAAGCTGGTGGCGATGCCGCCGGGCAGGTTGTGTCTCTCAAGCACGAGAACGTCCTTGCCCTTGTCCGCCAGCATCAGCGCGGAGGACAGCCCGGCCAGCGCTCCGCCGATGACGATGACATCGTAGTGCTCCTTATAAAAACTCATTATGTACTGCTCCTTATCCAAAAATATGAGGGAGCGGATCACGCTCCCTCATTCAGGTCTGCTATCAGAAGAACCTTTCGATGAGCTCGCGGGAATATTCCGCGGTCTCGTCCATATCGCCGAAGCTCATGATCTCTCCGGCATAGAACGTATCGTACTTGTCCTGCATTGCCTCTACCTTGTCATACCAGCCTGCTGCGTAATCCTTGGAGAATACATGCGGGAAGTAATATACGCTCCACTCGTTCACGACGTTGGACGCGGGGTTTTTCATGACCTTGAGATCGTTGAGGACCATCTTCTTGCAGTCCTCATAGGGGATCTCCTTGGAATTCTTGTGCTTCCTGAGGGCATATGTGGTGATGACCTGATCCTTTGTATCCTTCCAGCGGCGGTAGTATACCATCAGATGGCCCAGTCTTTCGGGCACCATGTTGTCGAATACATAATAGGAGATCTCAGGATGATCCTCAGGCTTGGTCTCGACTGCGAGAACGTCGTATCTTTCGTAATCTATCTTGCTGAACAGTTCCTTCTCGTCATCGCGGGCGTCGAAGTAGTCGACCATGCCAAACTGTCCGTCAGCTCTCTTGTTGGGAATGTACAGAGGAGCCGTCACGATGATCTTGTCGTATTCCTCAACCTGCCCGTTGACGGTGACATAGACTTTTCCGTCTTTTCTTTCCACTTTATCTATCTTGCTGTTCAGGCGAGCGGGGTGTTTAAGATGGTCGTTGAGCTGTTCCCAGATGTACTGCGTACCCTCTTTCCATGTCCAGAGGTTGATCTTGACGAAGTTCATGCAGGTCTGGAAGTCAAGGTACTTGAGAACATAGGCAGCCGGGATCTCGTCAAAGTATCCGTATCCGAAGGATGTGAAGGGGCCGATCCAGATGTCCTGCGTGAGCTCGACATTGTTCAGCTTGCAGAATTCATTGAAGGGGAGGCAGAGATCTTTCAGATTGGGGTTCGTGCCCTTAACAGGCTCTCTCTTGGCGTTGGCCTGGGAGAAACCGTCATAGCGTCCCTCGGCAACTCCTCTGTGGCCGTTGAGATCGTATCCCTTGTATTTGGTCTCAAGGATCTCACCCAGTTTTTTTACCTGTTTCTTCATTTTCGCGAGGCGCGGGAGCTTCAGAAGGTTCTTTTTGGGGTTGAAGGGCTCGATCACCTTGCCGGTGCTGTCCTTGTAGTTCCTGTTGAGCTGAGGGCCGTCGTGGGTGATGCCGCAGAATTCCTCAACGTCGTGCACGGCGTAGTAGCTGGGAACGCCCATAATGGCGCCCATCTCGTAGCGGCGGCCGTTGTAATGGGGCGACCAGCATTTTCCTCCCACGCGGTCGAGTCTTTCAAGGATCGTGTAGTTTTCATACCCTTTCTTTTCAAGGTACATACCGGCTGAAAGGCCTGCCGGGCCTCCGCCTACGATGCAGATGCGGATGTTCTTGTCCATCTTGTTTCCTCCGATTGATTTAGTCTTGATCTGACAAAGCTATTATACACTATTTTATGTAAAAAAACACGAAATATTTAATTATTTTAAAAAAATAATTGTCAAAATTCATATACAG
>JAFTCY010000112.1 GCA_017454465.1 Clostridia bacterium | reverse complement strand
CCGGTAGGCTGGGACGCAGCCGAACCTATACGCCTGAGGAGATTTCGTAAGACCACCCCTTAAAAGGTGGCTGTAGTCGTTGAGTCGGGAATCCCCCTCCTCTTAGCAGCTTCGCTGCGTAGGTGGCGGGAGAACGTCAACGACTATAACTCAAGAAAGTGAGGTACCGATCATGTTCTGCATGAAATGCGGGCAGCAGCTGCCCGACGAAGCGCAGTTCTGTTTCAGATGCGGCACCAAGGTCACGGTCCTTCCGCCCAGTCCTCCTCCCTCCGTTAACAGGGATCACGCCGTGGAAGTGATACGCCGGCCGCCCGTCTCCGGAACTGGCGGTGAAGCAGCAGTACAGACCGCTTCGGAACAAGCCACGCCTCAGGATCAGTTCCACCCGGATCATGCCGCCACATATCCTAAGGAGGAAATATCCGAGGATATTTGCCTTGCGTCCGCCTCTGAGTATTTCCGCGATTATATCGACAAGCTTAAGAAAAGACTCAAAGCCGATATGGAATACAGTGCTTTCCTTGGCTCGTTCTGCTACGATAATACCCGCACCTCGTTCCAGTCTGTTCTCAACATGACAAAGAACCATCACCATTTCTACATACGCTATGACAACAATATAACCGGTCAGGAGCTTAACACATTCGCCGAGAACTGTCTCGGTGAGGTCCTGAAACTTCCGCACCACGCATCTCTTGGCACAGGCACCTTTGCCGTACCGTTCATTTGCATGGATAAAATAACGGAAGAGATAAAAAATGCGCTGTCAGTGATGGCTATGCACAGGAAAACGACCTTCAGCTATTCCTGCATATCATATCCTGCCGTACTGGACCTCTCCGCAGGAACGATACACTATCCAAGGACACCGTTCTACGGATTCGCAGTTGTGAACAGTCTGAAAAAGACCATAGGAGACACTCTTTTCTACCGGAGATGAATCTCAAAGCCGAAAATACAAAAAGGCCTGCCGCGAAAAACCAGCATTCCAAACCGGTTTTTCCAGCAAGCCTTTTTCCGTTATTTCTTTCTCCCCACTACCTGGTACATCATATCATTTGACAGGGCAAGTTTAAGATCAAGATATTTCCTGAACAAATCAGCAAGTTCCTTTACCGTCATCAGCCCGACAGACACACGATGTGCCGTGCCGCTGTGATGACTGTTGATCCTGTCCCTTGACATCCCGTGAGCCACTGTAAGCATCCCTCCGGATACCAGGGCTCCTGACAGCCTTTTTATTAGCCCCTCCGGATCCGGAAAATGCGGAAACGCATTGTAGATAACTATAGCATCATACTGTTTTGGAAAGTCGTATGTCTCCGCGTCACAGCATATCACACTTACGCCTCTGTCACTGAATTTGTCCGAGCATATCCGGCACATCTCAGGGGAAATGTCGGCCGCCGTCACCGATGCAGGTCTCCTCGCAAAATAATACGGGATAAGGACCCCGGTGCCGCAGGCAACGTCAAGAATGTTTTTTCCGGTGGATACCGATGCATTATCAAGAATGATGTTTATGATCCTGTCGTCCTTTATCATCTCGGCGTCCCAGGAAGGAGCACAGGAATCGAAAAACTCCCTTACTTCCCGTTTGTTGAGCGGCGGCACACCGTTTGTCGCTTCAGCCATGTCAGCCACAATATCAGTTGAAGAAAGACGCTGTGTCTATCTTCTGGTATCCACCGAAGCTCATCGGCATGCCGAATATCTCATCAGCCAGGTCTTTTCCGTAAAAAGCCTGCGTGACCTCGTTTGTCTTCCGGGTCATGTCAATATCACCGAACAGATCCGGATACACGGTCTTTGCTATGAACCACGTGTTGATCAGAACGATCTCATAATTGGTGTAGTACGCGTTGTATGACATCTCAAGATAGACCTCTCCGTTCTGCCATGCCCTGCAGGTATCAAACATCAAGGGATCCTCCGCATAGAGGGGCTTTATGTTTTTCACGGCTGCGGCGTCTATGATCATTATGTCCACACTCTCGCCGGCGGAAACGAATTTCTCCGTCTCTATAGGCAGGATACCCTTCCCTTCAACATCTGCCACGGCATTCTTAACATTGGCCACTCTGAAGCTGATGAAGTCGGGAGAGGTCATGAGATGGTTCGTTGTCCCCCAGTTCCCCAGCCCGCGGATATACACTGCAGGTTTTGATTCTTCTGAGATACCGGCAGTCCTCCGTTCTATCTCTGCTTTTTCAGCCTCAATGAACGAAATAAGGGTCTCGGCTTTCTCCTCTTCACAGAAGATCGTCCCCAGCAGCCTCATCGTGCCCTTGAAGTTTTCGTCAAAAACCCCGTCCTTGCCGGACCTGAGCGTTATGACCGGGATACCGAGCTGTTCCTGGAGAGCATTCTCCTTGTCTGCGTCCTCATATTCGGAAATGACGATGTCGGGATCGCAGGACAGTATCTTTTCGGCCTCCGCCGTCTGGGCGTTGGGACCTCCGACTCCGCATGATGGCAGAGTCTCGAACAGCGAACCGTAAGCCAGGACATATGGTCTGGCTGTTCCGTCAAACATCTTCGGCCTCTCGGAAAGGGTCCTGTTGTCGATGTCTTCGACTCCGCAAAGCAGTTTTGCGTCTGCTATATAGGTGTACATTCTCAAAGCTCCGGCCCCGATGCACACCACTCTCTGGTAACTGCCGGGTGTCACCGTGACCTCACGGCCTATCATATCCGTTACCGTTATCTCTGGCACATCCGGTGTCTGTGGCACCGTATCCTCAGTACTGCTGTCCGGCAGAGTGTCCACATTCTGCTGCGGCTGAGTATCCGCAGTCGGTCCCGGTTCCTTGCCTGAACATCCTGCAATGCACAGGATCATCAGCAGGGTCAGGAACGCTGATATGATTCTTTTCATCACTTTATCTTTCCTTTCGCATTATGATCTTTCTGCCGTCTGATTCAAAAATATCAGTCTCGACACCGTAGACTTCCTTTATGATCTCTTCCGTAATGATCTCGCGTCCTCCCGCTGCGATGATCCGTCCTTCCTTCATGAAGAAGAACCTGTCTCCGATGTCAGCTGCCCGGTTAATCTCGTGGAGAGATACCAGGACCGCCACTCCGCGGTCCCTTGCGGCCTTCCTTATTTCACCGGCCACCAGCATCTCATTCGAAATATCGAGATTTGCCGTTGGTTCGTCGAATATGAGGATCCTGGGCTCCTGTACCAGAGCCCTCGCTATGGCAACCTTCTGCCTTTCTCCTCCGGAAAGACGCTCTACGCTTGTTTCGGAAAGTCCGGAAAGTCCCATTTCGTGAATGATCCTTTCCACAGCTTCCCGGTCGGATCTGCCGGGTGCCAGTCCCATATGGGAGATCCTTCCCGTCATTACCGTGTCGTAGACTGTCAGTTCTCCGAAATCTATTATCTGCGGAACATATGATGCCAGTCTGGCCCTCTCGGTCCTTTTCATTTTCAGAGCATCTTTTCCGTCGATGAGCACCGAACCGGATTCCGGCTTTTCTATCCCGAGAATGGTCTTCAGCAGTGTGGTCTTTCCGGTTCCGTTTATCCCGAGAAGGATGCCTACTTCTCCCGCGTCAAGTTCCATGTCAAGCCCCCGGAGAACGGGCTGTTTCCTTACACCGAAAAATCCCTTCCTGTATGAAAACACAAGATCCTTTATCTGCAGAGTCATCTGTATTCCTCCTTGCCGAATCTGCCGAGAAGTATGAACATGAAGAAAGGAGCGCCGAGAAGCGATGTAACAGCACCCACCGGCAGAGCAGTCCCGCTTCCAAGGCTTCTTGAAAGCGTATCCGCCAGCAGGAGAAGCATGCTGCCCGTAAGCATGGAAACAGGAACCGACACCCTGTGATCCGATCCTACAAGTTTCTTCGCTATATGGGGGCATATGATGCCGACAAAACCGATTATGCCGAGGAAGGACACACAAACTGCCGTCATAATGCTTGAGATCAGGAGAGCGATAAATCTGAGCCTGTCAACGTTGACACCCAGGCTCTTGGCCGTTTCATCGCCTCCGCTCATTGCATTGAGCCTCCATCCGCACACGAGAGAAAAGACAAGTCCCGCGGCCACCACAGCGCCCATTACAGCATCCGTCCTGTATGTGGCCCTCCCCAGGTCTCCGAATGTCCAGATCACCGCAGCTGAAAGTCCTACATCTGTTGCATAGAACTGCAGGAGCGTCGTAAGAGCTGTCCAGACAGCGCCGACTCCGATCCCCGCCAGGACCACCACCCCGGGCCTGAAGGACCTGAGTTTGCTGAGTCCCAGGATCAGAAGTACAGAAAGGGATGAGAACACGAAAGCTGTTAGAGAAGTGGAAAACGGGTTAGCTCCCGCCATATAGCCCTGAAGATTGTTGCCTGTGGAAAGGAAGCCTCCTGCAAACAGGATTATGGAAAGATTGGCTCCGAAAACGGCGGCGTTCGAGACGCCTAATGTCGACGGAGACGCCATGGGATTGTTGAGGACCGTCTGCATGATCAGTCCGGAAAGGGACAGCCCCGCCCCGGCGATGAGGGCGGCAAGCACCCTCGGTATCCTGATGTTCCGTATTATTCTTATGCCTGCCGCGGTCCCCTGTCCGAACAGTGCACCAAGGCTTTCCTTCACCGTCATGTTGGACGAACCCGCGAAAAGGCAGGCAAAGGCAATAAGCACCGTCACAGCTGCCATAACCGCTATGATGACGGCGCATCGTCTCTTTCTTTTCTTCGCAGTGTCTGTTCCAATATCCATCACAGATCCGGACCCTTCTTTTTTTCCAATGTTATCAGACCCCCTCTCTTTTTACAAGCGGGGGGAGGGGTTATTTTCTTCAAAAATGCAATAAAAAAGCAGAACAGCCCGGCGGCTGCGCTGCCTTTCCGCTCACCGGCTATACCGACTATATGAACTTTCGCACGGCTTTCTGGAATTCCTCAACGGCTTCCGTATTACCCTCCTCGATGGCGTGGGTTATGCAATGCGACATATGTTCGCTGATGATCTCCTTGCCCAGATTCTTCAAGGCAGCGTTCACTGCCGAGAGCTGCATGAGCACGTCGCTGCAGTCCTCGTCGTTCTCGATCATCATCTTTACGTGGCTGAGGTGACCGATGGCTTTGGATATTCTGTTGATCTGTTTCTTCTTCTCGTCAGGGGAATGATAATGCCTGTGTTCATCACCGTCCGCCTTATGGGTATGGGTGATAACGTTCCCGTTTTCATCGGTATGCGTATGTGTCAGTCCTGCCATGTCAATACCTCTCTCAGAGTTCAAATTCAGCTGACAGATCCGCCACTGTCACCGTGAATCTTCCTTCACCCACAGCCGGCTTCATGTCAAAGCCTATGTACGAAATATCGTCTTTCTCAAGCTTGAATGTCACATGCGCCGTCTCTTTGGGCTGAAGTTCCACCCTGGTGAATTTTCTCAGTCTCTTCACGAAAGGAGTTACGGGACAGATATGCTGGCTGATGAACATGAGTACCGCTTCCGCGCCGGGAACGCTCCCGGCGTTCCTGACGTCAACGCTGACCTCTATGTCGTCCGGTCCCGAACATCTGACCGTAAGGTCTGCGTATTCAAATCTCGTGTATGACAGGCCGTAACCGAAAGGAAACAGCGGAGCCGGCGTATCGAAGATATAGTCCATTCCGGGCTTTTCGGGAGATCCCGGCCTTTTATAGAACCCTCTTGCGCTTACCTTGTGATTGTAGAAACACGGAACATGCCCGGCGCTTCTGGGGAACGAGATCGGCAGTCTGCCTGAAGGGTTCACCTTTCCGAACAGGATGTCCGCCAGGGCATATCCTCCCTGCTCGCCCGGATACCAGGCCTCGATCACGGCATCTGAGATGCTGCATTCCCCGCCTATGCACAGGGGTCTTCCATTCTCAAGCACCAGTACGAGAGGCTTCCCGGTCTCCGAAAGTTTTCCGATGAATTCTCTCTGGGCATCAGGCAGGAGCAGAGTGCTTGTGTCGAACCCTTCCCCGCATGTCACGGCGTTGGTCGTGTCGATGTCACCCCATCCTATGCCTCCGTGCATCATGCTGTTCTCGCCCATGACGGCAATTATGCAGTCCGCCTCCCGGGCCAGTTCAAAAACGGTTGCGGTGTCGTCAGCAGGGGATGCCACTGCGCAGCCTTTCGCGTAGAGTATTCTGTCCCCGTACCTCTCACGCAGTGCCTGTTTCAGGGTCACGGTCTGGCGCTCCCAGTCCCTGTGGGAATAGTCCCCCAGCTGGGCCGTGTCTGCATTGGGTCCCACCAGCAGTATCTTTTTGAAATCCTCCCTGAGGGGAAGGATCCCGTTATTTTTCAGCAGCACCGCGGACTCCTCTGCGGCTTTCCTTGACAGTTTAAGGGACGTGGAAGATCTTTTCTCAAACGGAATGAAATAATCATCGTCCTCATCAAAGAGCCCCAGCCTGAATTTCACTGTCAGCACGCGCCTAACAGCCCCGTCGATCTCGTCCATGGAGACCTCGCCCCGTCGGGCCGCCTCCAGCAGTTCCGGACCCATGCAGTCGTCTGAGGTGGCTTCCATATCCAAGCCCGCATGAAGGGCAAGTTTCCCGGCCTCAAGACAGTCGCGGGCGACATGCTGGCTGGATACCAGCATGGGAATGGCTCCGAAATCGGATATAACATACCCCTCGAAGCCCAGCTCACCCCTGAGCACGTCGGTCACCATGCCCCGGTGGGCATGGAGCGGTATGCCGTCCAGTTCGCTGTAGGCCGGCATCACGGACAAAACACCCGCCTCCTGCACCGCTTTGGCAAAGGGCTCGATCATGGACTCTCTCCATTCCCGCTCGCCCGTATGCACCGGAGAGATATTGATCCCTCCTTCGGGAGAGCCGTGGGCGGCGTAATGCTTTACAGTCGCGGCGACACCGTTGGACTGGAGGCCGGTGACATATGCCACTGCCATCCGGGATGTGAGATACGGATCCTCACCGTAATTCTCTTCGACCCTGCCCCATCTGGGCTCCCTTGATATGTCTATGTTGGGAGCAAGAGTCTGCCTGATCCCGGAGGCTCTCGCCTCCGCGCCTATGACCCTTGCGGTCTCGTACACAAGTTCCGGGTCGAAGCTGGCTCCCATGCCTATGGACTGTGGAAATACCGTCGATCCTTCCCTGTACAGCCCGTGCAGGGATTCCTCGAATACCACAGGCGGTATCCCGAGCCTGGTCTTCTCCCTTGAATATCTCATGATGGAGCCGATCTGTTCAGAGGTCAGCTTCCTGGCGAAAAACGCTCCGAAGCCTTCACAGGGAATGTCGCCTTCCGCAGCCTTGTACAGTTTCTTCTCGTTTGAGACTCCCGAGAGCTGCGCTATCTTCTCCTCAAGGGTCATCCTTGAAAGCAGATCCTCTACCCTCTCGGACGTGCCGGCGCACCTGTCCCTGTATATTTGTTTTTCCCTGTCCATTGTATCACCCAGTCCTTCCGCGGAGATTCCGGTTCATTCATAAAAACGATTATACCAGTTTTCTCGCCGAATGTGAATACAGGAAGAACGCTTTCACGCAGAAAAAGCCCCTGAAACGGAACTTTGCGTGACCGGCGCCGTCATAGAGAACGGACCGCTTTTCCGCCCTTTGACCGGAAATATGAGATTTTGCGTCTCCTGATGCGCTTCTTCTCATATTGACACTTGATAATCGGCGCAAAAGTGATATAATTATTATGTATGTTTTCAATAATACATTTGGAGGTAATTATGAAAAAGGTTAAGAAAATCCTTGCCGTACTCCTGGTTGCCCTTATGGCAGCAGGAATCGCGACCGTGGCCGGCGCCGCTGATATCAAGTTCACCGATACAGAGACGCACTGGGCATGGACCGGCGGCCAGATCCCCTATCTGACCCAGAAGAACGTACTGAACGGTTATCTGCAGGATGACGGTTCGTATCAGTTCAAACCCGACAAGACCATAACAAGAGCGGAATTTATCAAGATCCTGGTTGAAACTGCGGGTCTTACCGAAACCGCGGATATAAAATACGACGATGTGAGGGAAAACGACTGGTTCTATCCCTACTTCAGGAAAGCTGCTGCCCAGGGGTTCCTTGTAAACTACGGCAGATCCGCCAACCCCAATGCGGATATTCCCCGTGAGGAAGCCGTGACCCTTCTGGTCCGCTATCTGAACCTTCCCAACACAAAAGCAGAAAGCACCACATTCACGGACTATGAGGAGATCTCCTCATATTTCAGGAATGACGTTCTGAAAGCCGTTTACAGCGGTATCATAAACGGATACGAGCAGGACAACGGAACGTTCATGTTCAAGCCCAAAAAGACCATGTCCCGTGCTGAAGCCCTGACAGTGATCTACAGAGCGTTTGGCTGTATCTTCAATTCCGATGCTGACCGCAGGGATGCACTCGCAAACACGGATAACAACATATTCACAAAGGCCGGTATAAACGTAAAGAATGTGACCCTCACCGGCAGGACCATAGTCAGCGAAGGCGCCGGCAAAGGCACTATCGCCCTCACTGACTGCACCGTAAAGGGAACGATGAATGTCAGAGCAGGAACATCCGTTATGCTCGACCACTGCACCGTTGACGATCTTGTTGTCACCGGCGGCGGACGTGTCACCTTCCTGAATGGCTCTGCGGTACTTGAGATGACAGTCGAGGATACCACGGACATACTGCTCCAGAACGGATCCATCGGTACTCTGAACGTCAAGAACCGTGCTGTCAACACCACAGTTGCCGGCAACGGAACCATCGACAATGCAAACATCGGCGCTCCCGGATTCATGTCCGCCATGGTGCCGAAGGAATACAACATCGGGATGGACCTCACCGCAAGCTTCGCCGCCACCGAATACTCCGGATCAAGCGACCTGGCTTCCGCCTTTGAGATCGTTCCCTACACTTCCACGGACGGTACAGACTATTTCATCAACTTCCTGCCCGGAATCGGAGGAACGGTTTCACTGTATTACACCAACTCCTCTGTAGTTCCCGCTGCCGGCGAATTCGACAACTACTACAGAAATTCGGTCTGCGCCTACAGGTTCACGGTTGAATCGGGCAGATTCGTTACCGAAAACACCTTCTCCGCGTCCAAAGTATCATCATACAAGTATGTTGCGGTCCAGCTCAAGAGCGGTCCCACATCATACCCCGTCGTCGTGATCTCCAACAAGGCGCTCTTCGGCACCGGCTTCACAAAGGTGGAGACATCTGACAACCTCGCTACCATGTCCTTCACAGCGGAATCCACAGGCCAGGTGCTCTGGTTCTATTCCGAGAGCGGAACGACCTACACGATCGGCCAGTTCCTTGAAGAATATGACGCAAAGGAAAATGCCATGAAGGATGCTGAGGATGTCACCGCAGGCAAAAACCGCACGGTAAACATCACCAGCAGATATCTGAAGAACTATCCCTTCATCGTGCTGATCGCGGAAAACGACGAGGGCCAGTACTACATGCCGGTCGTTCTTCCTGTAGGCGACAACGGATTCATCGATGATCCCGACATAGTAGGCTCAGGCCTCATCGGATTCACTTCAGGCATCAACGGAAAGATCTACTATTACCTCTCTGCCACGGCTTCCCTGCCCGCTCCGGATGATTTCAACGCTGAATACAGAAGGGCTTCATACAGAGGCACGGCAGATGTGGTGAAGGATGTGGAAGATGTGATCGAGTATTCGACGGCATACGCTGAGAAATACCCGTACGTCGTGATCTGCCTGAGAGATTCCAAGGGTGAATACATGATGCCTACATATGTATATGCCAAGTACTCCACAGGCTTTACCACCAAACCCGCACAGACATCAGAGGGCGTGGTAAAATTCAAACCGGCAGCAAACGGCATCGTAAGACTCTATCTCACCGATGTGGAGACAGCGCCCACGGTGGAAGAATTCCAGATCATTTACAATGAGACATCCAGAAGCTACAAAGGCGAATACTCAGTCAACCAGGGTGAGAACCATTCCGTAACATTTGACGCTTCATATGCCAACAGATACCCCTATATGGTACTGGCATTCATAGACGAGAAGGGAACCTACTCGTATCCCGTAGTAGTGGCTCTCACGACCACCAATACCGCCAGCGGATTCGCCACCGGTCCCGCGTATGTCGACGCTTCTTCCAGTGTTGAGTATTCCGTAAAGCAGAACGGATATGTGTACTTCTACTTCACTAACGAAAAGGCTGCGCCTGCGTCGTCCACCGCTTTCCTGTTTGCCTACTATGACGCTGAGGACCACAACGGTTCCACATACTCCTACAAGGGCCAGGCAGAAAAGATCGACATAACCGATGAGATCAAGGCAGATTACAGCTATATCGCAATCGCATATTCCTCCACCGGATCCACAAGTACTGACGGTCTCGTCTTCAACAACCCTCTGTGCGTCCCTCTCCACGAGGTCAGCGGAACTACACCGCAGCCTCCGGTACCGAATTACAGCACGTACGGCCTGAACTTCGAGATCGACTCGAACGGCCTGCTCACCATCACGCCCAAGGTCAATGCCACGCTCTATTATTACGTAACATCCGACCCGGAGCAGTTCCCCGATGGTGATTTCGGTTCCGCATGGGAAGCAAACGGGCAGAACTCCATCTCCAACTGCCCTCCCAACATCGGACTCAGATTCGTAGTGTCAAACCTTGACGGAAGATATATGGTAGTATGTCTGCAGAAGTCAAATCTGACATTCTACGACTACGTTATAATCGATCTGAACACAGGCAGGGCAGTCGCGGAAGACGCCGACTGACGCCATGTTTTGAGCGGATGATCGAACTTTAGCATAATGCTGCTGAAGGGAGGCACTTCAAAATACGAGCGCCTCCCTTGCTCTTTATGAGCGGCTGATGTATGTGACCATAACCGCCGGAAACAAAAAACTGAAACAGGAAGGAATATGATATGCCTGAGATCTATGACAAAATGCCAGACACCAAATCAAAGTATGACGGTGAGACTGATAAGAAAAAGAAATACGCAAAGCTTGGCGCAAAAATCACTGACAACGTTCCCCATAAGCTTTTCGGCCTGAAGACCACGGACGAGGAGTACTGGGGCCTCCGTGAGATCCTGAACGATAATGAAGTAGATATCGCGCTTTCAATGAAGCAGCGGAAATGGTATACCTATGAACAGCTTTTTGACATGAACAAAAAGCGCATGAGCGAGGAAAAGTTCAAAGAAACACTGGATCTGCTCTGTGTCCACGGTTTTGTAGAATACGACTACGGTGATCATTATGACGACAACGGACCCATCAAGGGAGCGCCGAAAGAAATACGCTACCGTACCAGCTACTTCGTTCCGGGAAGCGCTGAACTATTCAACAGTTCCGTTGAACGCGTTGACAAGAACCCTCCTGTTGCGCGTATGTTCGAACGCATGACATTCCTTCCTCTCGAGCATATCACGTCCATGGTCAGGCCCGGCGGCAACGGTATCGGAATGCATGTTATACCTGTTGAAAAAGAGGTAAACGCCACCCGCGAGTCGCTGAGCATTGAAAAGATCTCACACTGGCTTCAGAAATATGACGGCCATCTTTCCGCCGGCATCTGTTCGTGCCGTTATTCACGGGCAAAGCTCGGCGAAGGCTGTACTGACGATGAACAGGACTGGTGTATACAGGTCGGAGATATGGCGGATTACACCGTGGAGACCGGCCGTGCCCATTATGTCACAAAGGAAGAGGCCCTTGAGATCCTCCGTAAAGCCGAGGAAAACGGTTATGTCCATCAGGTGACGAACATCGACGGCAGTGACCATATTTTTGACATCTGCAACTGCAATGTTCAGATTTGCAACGCGCTCCGCACATCACTGCTGTTCAACACGCCGAACATGTCGCGCAGCTCGTTCACCGCCTGTGTAAACAAAGAAAACTGTGTCGCCTGCGGCAGATGTGTTGAGGTCTGCCCCGCAGGCGCTGTCAAGCTTGGCCAGAAGCTCTGCCAGAAGGACGGCACCGAGGTACGGTATCCGAAATCCGTTTTACCGGATAAGATCCGCTGGGGCAAGTATGCCTGGGATGAGAACTACCGTGATACCGCAAGGGTGAACACTCACAAGACCGGCACTGCGCCGTGCAAGACCGCCTGCCCCGCCCATGTTCCGATCCAGGGATATCTGAAAATGGCAAAAGAGGGAAGATATGACGAGGCCCTTGCCCTTATCAAACGTGAGAATCCATTCCCTGCCATTTGCGGAAGAGTATGCAATAAACGCTGTGAAGACGCCTGCACCAGAGGGACGATCGACAAGCCTGTGGCTATCGACGATGTGAAGAAGTTCCTCGCAGAGCGTGATCTTCACGCCAGCACAAGATACATCCCGAATAAGACAATCAACAGGGTGCACGGAGAATGGGACCAGAAGATCGCCATTATCGGTGCCGGCCCCGCGGGACTATCCGCAGCCTTCTATCTGGCTTCCATGGGATACAGGCCGACTGTTTTTGAAAAGCACGAAAAGCCCGGCGGAATGATGACATACGGTATTCCGTCATTCAAGCTGGAAAAGGACGTCATCGACGCGGAGATCGATATCATCCGAGAGCTCGGCGCTGAAATAAAATGCGGTGTCGAGGTCGGCAAGGACATCACCATCAGTGAATTGAAAGAACAGGGATACGAGGCGTTTTATATCGCTGTAGGCTGCCAGGGCGGCAGACTTCCCGGCATACCGGGTGATACGGCGGAAGGTACTGAAATTGCCGTTAAATTCCTTGAAAAAGCTCTTTCAGACACCTCCAGGAACATGAGCGGAGACGTTGTAGTGATCGGCGGCGGAAATGTCGCGATCGACTGCGCAAGGACAGCTCACCGCAAGGGAGCTTCCAGAGTCTCCATGTACTGTCTGGAATCCCGTGAAACGATGCCTGCTTCCCTTGAGGAGATCGGAGAGGCAGAGGATGAAGATGTGATCATCAATCCCGGCTGGGGACCGAAGGAGATCCTGACTGATGAAAGCGGCAGGGTATGCGGCGTCGTCCTCAAGAGGTGTCTTTCCACCATCGACGAGAAAACAGGCAAGTTCTCGCCGAAATATGATGAAAACGATACAGTCACTGTCCCGGCAAACAATGTGGTGTTTGCGATCGGGCAGGCTATTGAATGGGGCAGGCTTCTTGAGGGTACCGGAGTGACCTTCCATCACGGAAACTATCCTGTCGCGGATCCCTTCACCTACCAGACTGCCGACCCGTGCATTTTTGTAGGCGGTGACGTTTATACAGGTCCTAAATTCGTCATTGACGCGATCGGACAGGGACACGAGGCTGCAGAATCACTGCGCCGCTTCGTTTCAAAGAACAATGTATCGCTTACTCTGGCCAGGGACCGCCGCTATTTCAAATCACTTGACAAAGACAATATCGCGATCGATTCCTACGACTCCGCGCAGAGACAGGTGCCTCCCGTTGACGAGAGCATCGATTACAGGAACAGCTTCACGGATAACCGCCTGACACTGACCGAAGAACAGGTGCATACCGAAGCTTCCCGCTGTCTCAGCTGCGGCGCCAGTGTGGTCGATCCTAACAAGTGCATCGGGTGCGGACTTTGCACAACAAGGTGTGAATTCGATGCGATCCATCTTGTACGCGACCATCCGGAAGCATCCGATATGCGCAGAGCGGAAGATAAGGTCGGAGGCCTGCTTTCCTATGCTGTGCCGAGAGCATTCAATATCATCCGCAACAGCACAAGCGAGGAAGCCAAGATGATGCGCAGCAAGCGCAAGGAATACAACAAGGCAACCAAGGAATTCCACAAAACACATCCTCATACCGGCAACGGTGTGGATATCGAAAAGATGATGAAGGATTAACGGCCTTGCCGTACTGCGGCGGCAGTATATGAAGTGAAGAAACTGCGTCTCAGGCGTACCTCATTTATTGTGTACGCCCCGGACGCAGTTCTTTTTTTACGTCCGAAAATGGAAAACGGGGCTGCAGCAAATGCTGGAGCCCCGCGCCATTACTGTGACAGGAATTCTATTCCAGAACGATAATATTATCAAAGAGCTCGGGAACCTCCCTTATCTTTGCGGAACCCACAGTACATCTGTATCCCTGCCTGTAGATGTCTTCGAACAGAGGAGCCGTTTCCCTGAACTGTTCAAGAGTTATGCCCAGCATTTCAGCTCTTTCCCTCACAAGATCCTCATAGGTCAAGCCTGAAATATATGCCGCGAAGGATCTCTGGGCCTTCTGGACAGAGGACATGGGGCGGTCAAATCTGGAGAATGTGCCTATGACGGCTTTCGTCATCTCATCCTCGTCCGCGTCATAGTTCCGGATAAACTCCCCGATCTTGGAATAGACAAGATCTGTTTCTTTCAGATTAGGATCCCTGTATGACGTGAATGAAACGTTTCCTGAATCGGCGGATATGGCGCAGCCTGTGCCGTAGGCGCCGCCCTTGACCCGGATCTGCTGATACAGATAGTCGATATCCACGCTGTTCTTCACAACGTTCAGGACGCCTGTGGGAGTGTAACCGGCATTTCTCAGGTTTCCGGAACTGACAACATACTGGACCATGGACGGGATTATGATCCCCTCGTTCCTGCGCACCGGCACATATTCCTCATTTCCGCCGGCACTTTCCTTCGGAAACCGGGAGATAGCGTCAAGCAGCCCGGGCAGATTCTTATCCACTGCCATGCAGCCCGCCTCATCTGCCGCCAGGCTGAGAATGGCTTTCGACGGATCAAATATAAGGTTTCTGGTCTTTTTAAGATTTTCGGCTATCTCTTCATATTTCTCATCGAAGTTGTTCAGAAGATCTGTTATAAACTGATAGAAGTCTATGCCGCCGATCTGTTCCTCAAAGCACCCGGCTTTGGAGAAATACGAGCGTGTTCTTGCCGCGGCAACTCTGTTGCCTGAGAACATGATCTCTCTCTGTTTCTCTGATTTGATCTCAGCTATGATGGCTTTGAGCCTTGCCCTGTCATCCAGTTTTGAGCGTGTCAGGATCTCAGCCGATGTCTCCGAGGCGTATTTCACCTTGTCGCTCAGCACCCGCATCTTGATCCCGAAAAACGCCCTGTAGTCGTCCGCTTTCCCATATTTGCCTATCATCAGGGGCTCAAATGTTAGGCTGCCGGTATTGAGGCCGATGTCTATGCTCAGTTCCTCAAAGCTTCTCTCCTCGGTATCCACCCTTCCAAGCACTGCCGAAAGCAGACCTGCATAAGGTACATATCTGTGTGGGAGATCCCCGATGTCAAAGTACAGATTGGCGTATGTGATGCCGTTGGTATCCACTTCGTGGAAAACAGTCTTTACATTGCCCACTGTCTTTTCCTCGTTGAAGAAAGGAACAGTATCAGGAGAAATGTCAGACCTTCTGAGGAACGGGATGCAGTTAAGTTCCTCTTCCGTGGGAGGCATTGACTGGTATTCCCTGAGGGCTTTCGTTTCGGAGACAATACGGTCTATCTCCGAAGGGGAAAGACTGTTCTTGTACGCCTCAAGCTTTTCCGCCAGTTCCCTGTTCTTCTTCACCGTGAGCTCTTTTTCGGGAACCAGGGTGAGGATCAGGGTATGATCGGAATCCAGTATGTATTTCCGTACTATGTCCTCATAGTATCCTGTGCCTATCAGTTCCTTCAGTTTTTCGATGTCCCGCAGCACATGCATGTACGTAAAAGCGGAGCTGTCATCATACAGCCACGACTGGAGCATGTTGATGCAGTAGTCAAGTCCCTTGGGAAATCCGCCGTAGTTGGCTTCGCGGAAATTGAATTCAGCAACATTGAGTGCCGCCCTTATCGCTTTTTCGTTTATGCCCTTCTCCACTTCCGACCTCAGCGTTTCCCTTACAGTCTCAACGAATCTGTCGAGATCCTCCTCTTTCGCGTTCTTTGCTATGACTGAAAAAGTGTTTTCTATCATGTGGCCCGAGAAACCGCCGTATATGTCTTCACCTATCCCTGCTTTGACCAGGGCGGTCTTGACAGGTGCGAAATCCGAATTGATAAGCACAGACGACAGAACATCACAGGCTCTTTTTTCAAGGATATCCAGAGATGATCCGGCCAGGGTGTTATACGCGAAGAAAGCCTTTCCTTCCAGATCGTCGCTCTCGCCTCCGTCATACACGCTCCTGTGGTACCTGGGTTCTTTCGAATTCCAGTGGGGCTGCCGGGTCACGCTTGCTCTGAACTCTATCTCGTCAAAGTTTGAAAGGTATTCCCTGTCAATGAACCTGAGTCTCTCGTCCATGTCGCAGTTTCCGTACACGAAAATGTAGGAATTCGACGGATGATAGAAGGTCCTGTGAAAATTGAGGAATTCCTCGTAGGACAGCTCCGGTATCACGTCAGGATCGCCTCCGGAATTGACTCCGTAAGCCGTATCAGGCTGCAGTCTGATATTGATCTCATCCTCTATTATTCCCTCCGGAGAGGACATGGATCCCTTCATCTCACTGTAGACCACGCCGTTGATCTTAAGGTCATCGGAAGGATCGTTCATCTCGTAATGCCAGCCTTCCTGCATGAATACGAATTTGTGGTTGTAGATATTGGGATAAAAAACAGAATCCATGTACACGTGCATGAGATTTTTAAAATCCTTATCGTTGCATGACGCCACCGGATATATGGTCTTGTCCGGGAAAGTCATCGCGTTGAGGAACGTCTGCAGTGAGCTCTTTTCAAGAGCCATGAACGGGTCCCTCGAAGGAAAATGTTTTGATCCGTTGAGAACGCTGTGCTCTATGATATGTGGCACGCCCGTGCTGTTTGAGGGCGGAGTCTTGAATGCGGCGCAGAACATTTTGTTCTCATCGTCGTTTGCCATAACGCATATCCTTGCTCCGGATTTTTTATGCCTGAGGATGATGCCGGCGGTCTTTATTTCGCTGAGGTACTCCTCATACATGAGCTCATAGGCACCGTTCGGCGCAAGGTCGGCATATGATCTGATCGTTTTCGTTTCTTGCATGTTGTTCCCCTTTTCTTTTTTTGATTGCTTAAATTATACTACTTATCAGTTTATTACACAATAGCCGCCGCAGCGGGTGCGGTATTTTCATCACAGTGCCACAATTGTTTCATTTTTGTTTCAAAATCAAATATCTGTTGAATCGCAGTTCAGGAAGATATATTATAAATATTGGCTGCGTTCCTGTGTAGGCAGCCGAGCAGCATTCTCCTGACCCGCCGACCACTCCGGCAAAGCATACTACATTTACTGTTGAAATGAAAGAAGAAAAGAAACTGTCAAAATTCAAGCTGATACATATATTTATGCAGAACAGCAGGCGGTATTTTGCGATAAGCATAATCGCGTCGCTCATAGCCACCGTCTGCTCTCTCGCAATACCTAAACTCATCAGCTACTCAGTCGACTCGGTCATAGGCGACCTGCCTCCCGAGTCCCCCTTAATAGCACAGGTGTTCGGGAAGCTGGCATCGGTATTCGGCTCGGATGCCGGGGGTAAGCCCGGTCTCTGGATCCTTGCCGCCGCCATAGCGCTCCTGGCGCTTCTTATGTGCGTATTCAGATACATGGACACTGTCTTCATCAGGCGCGGTTCTGAGACTCTCTCCGAGAATATGCGCAATATGCTGTTCAGGCATATAATGAGGATCCCCATGTCCTGGTTCTCCGCCCATCAGACAGGGGACCTGATACAGAGATCCACCTCTGACGTGGAAACGCTGAGGGACTTTCTGTCCACACAGCTGACCCAGGTGATCCGCACCGTGATAATCATAGTGTTCTCCCTGGTGTTCATGTTCAACATAAACACCACTCTGTCTCTTGTTGCTCTGATATTCATTCCCGTGATAATAGGATACTCGATCTTCTTTCACGTGAAGATATCGAAAAGCTTTGAGGAAGCTGACAAAAATGAAGGAATACTCTCAGCCATATGTCAGGAAAACCTGACCGGCGTAAGGGTAGTCCGGGCTTTCGGACGCGAGAAAACAGAAATAGAAAAATATACAAAGCAGAATGAGAAATATACCGGCATTTGGATAAAGGTCGGAAAGTACATGACCTGGTTCTGGGCCGCAGGCGACGTGATCACAGGGCTACAGATGATTTCGGTCATAGTTATTGGAACCGTTATCTGCGTAGAAGGCCGGATCACCGTCGGAGACCTGATTTCCTTCATACTGTACAACTCCATGCTGGAATGGCCCGTCAGAATGATAGGAAGGACCATCGCCAACATGAGTCGCGCAGGTGTTTCTGTCGGGAGGATAGGTGAGATCCTGTCCGCCGGCCAGGAAAAGGATGCCCCCGATGCAGTGGACTGTCCCCGCGACGGCGACATAGAATTTTCCCATGTTTCCTTCTCTTTTGACGGAGAGACCAGGATCCTTGACGACGTATCCCTGAAGATCCCCGCGGGATCCACCCTTGGGATCATAGGCATGACCGGATCCGGAAAATCCACCCTTGCCGCCCTTCTTACAAGGCTGTACGAGCTTGACGAAGGATGCGGCACAATAACCGTGGGCGGCATTGATATCCGGAACATCAAGCTGGACTCTCTGAGAAAGACCATCGGCATCGTCCATCAGGAACCTTTCCTTTTCTCAAAGACACTGGGTGAAAACATCGGGATAACCTTTGACTCACCGGCTGAACGGATAATGGAGATAAAGGAGGCGGCGCAGGCGGCGTGTCTCGGCGAGACCATTGAAGGATTCGCCAAAGGATACGATACGCCCGTAGGCGAAAGAGGAGTCACCCTTTCCGGGGGGCAGAAGCAAAGAACTGCCATCGCCAGAGTGCTGGCTCAGGGTTCTCCCGTCATGGTATTCGACGATTCCCTTTCCGCGGTCGACAGCGAGACAGATGCCAGGATCAGGCGTTCCCTTGCGGAGAAGACGGCCGGCACCACTGTCATCCTTATTTCCCACAGGATCCAGACCCTGATGAATTCAGACAACATAGCAGTTATGTCCGGCGGAAAGATAACCGAGTCGGGGACTCATGAGGAACTCATAAAGAACGACGGGATGTACAGAGCAATCTATGATCTGCAGAGCTACTCCGGAGAGGAGGACGAATGATGGACGAATACACTCCTCTCTTTACCAAACACCTTAAAGGGTTCGGAATACCCAAGATCATTCCGTTCCTGAAAAAGTACAGGATACCGCTGTTTTTCATGGCCTCGCTTCAGGTGGCCGCTTCCGTTCTCAGCATACTGTTCCCGAAATTCCAGGAATATGCAATAAACAATTACGTGACGCCCGGGATCACGGACGGAATAGTTGGTTTCGCCCTGATATATTCGGCGGTACTGCTGGTAAAAGTAGCGCTTGACGCCGTCAGCATGTACATCGGCACTGTCATGGAGATGAAGATCGGCAGAGATCTGAAACAGGCCTCTTTCAACCATCTCCAGACCCTTTCCTTCTCATATTTCCACCGCAATTCCGTTGGATACATCCTTTCAAGGGTATCCAGTGACACAAACCGCATCGGGACCCTCGTCTCCTGGGAATTCATAGGTCTGCTGTGGAACTTTACCTATGCGGCAGGATCCCTCGTGGTCATGTTCGTGACCAACCCCGGACTGGCTGCTCTGGTAATGATAATCGTACCCGTACTCGTGGTCGTGATCTCCGTCATGCAGAAAAAGCTTCTGTATACGAACCGTGAGATCAGAGAGGAAAACGCAAAAATATCCGGCGGCTTCAACGAAGGTATCACGGGAGCCAAGACCATAAAGACTCTGGCGACAGGCGACAAGATGTACTCTGAATTCTCCGCCATGACAGGAAGGATGAAAAAAGTCTCTGTCAGGGATGCAAGGATCAGGGGAACGATCACCCTTACTCTTAACCTTGCCGCATATATAGCCCTGGCAGTAGTTGTCAAAGTCGGGGGCGATATGGCCGCAGAACAGATCATGACCATAGGCACCCTTTCCATGTTCATGACATACGCTCTCGGACTTATGGAGCCCGTCCGCTGGGTGATAGACTCGCTTGCGGAGCTCACCACCATACAGGTCAATATCGAGCGGTTCTTCGGGCTGCTCGAAACGGAACCAGACGTAAAGGATACGGCTGAAGTCATTGAAAAATACGGCACAATCCTGGAGCCGAAACGCGAGAACTGGGAAGAGATCACCGGCGATATAGAGTTTGAGAACGTCACATTCAAATATCCCGACGGCGAGGAGTATGTGCTGAGAGATTTCAGCCTGAAGATCCCCCACGGCACGAACGTCGCTATCGTAGGCGAGACCGGTGCCGGAAAATCCACCATCGTTAATTTGGTGTGCAGGTTCTTCGAGCCCACAGAAGGACGGGTACTAATCGACGGAAGGGACGCAAGGGAGCGCTCCCAGCTGTGGCTTCACTCAAATATCGGGTACGTGCTCCAGACTCCCCATCTGTTCTCCGGCACTATCCGGGACAACATGAAATACGGTAAGCCCGATGCCACGGATGAAGAGATCATGGAAGCTCTCAGGACGGTATCCGCTGACGAGATCGTAACAAAGAGCAAGGATGGGCTTGACACGGAAGTAGGCGAAGGCGGAGAACTCCTCTCCACCGGTGAAAAACAGCTTATTTCCTTCGCAAGAGCCATCATCTGCGACCCGAAACTGCTGATACTGGACGAGGCCACTTCTTCGATCGACTCATTTACCGAGCAGATCATCCAGGATTCCATAAAGACAGTGATCGAAGGAAGGACTTCCTTCGTAATAGCTCACAGGCTGTCCACCGTCCGCGGTGCCGATGTGATCCTTGTCGTCAAAGACGGAAAGATTATCGAACAGGGCAGACACAGGTCTCTTATGAAGCAGAGAGGCTACTACTTCGATTTGTACACACAGCAGTACAGGGATGAGGCAACGGCTAACTATTTCGAAGGACTCAAGGCAGGATCCTGACCGGAGGGTTATATGAATATCGAGATCGAAAGAAAATTTCTCATCAGACTGCCGGACACAGCTCTCCTCATGCGGCAGGAAGGAATACGCGTCATGGAGATGACCCAGACCTATCTGGTCCCGCTGTCCGAGGATATATCGAACAGACGGGTGAGGAAAACTTCCGAAAACGGTTCTGTTGAATATACATATACCGAAAAACGCAGGATATCCAAGATCAGCCGGGAGGAATACGAGTCTGTTATAAGTTCAGAGGAATACTCCGAAAAACTTCTTCAGGCAGTGAGTTTTCTTGAGAAAACAAGATATTCCTTCCCCTACGGAGGTCATGTGATCGAGATCGACGTATACCCTGAGAGATTCGGCGGAAAAGCGCTTTCCGGATGTGCGATCCTTGAGATAGAGATGACAAGCGAGGATGACGATCCCGCAATTCCCTGCTTTATAGAGGTATTGAAGGAAGTTACGGGCATAAAGAAATACTCCAACATAAAACTGGCAAAAAGGATCCCGCGGCCGTAACAGTACCGCCCCAGGGCTGGACTTCGCCCCGCCTGCCTGTTGCAGGCACTGAAACAGAGCAGGAAGCAAAAACACAAAGCAGCATAAACAGCGAAAAAGAAACAGACGGCAGCTAAATTACCACAGTCTGTTTCTTTTTTTCGCTTTGATGCGGTTTTCTCTTATTCAGCGATCCGTACGGCTACTTCCAGAGCCGTCTCCATCATTGCAGTAAATGTGTTCTGTCTTTCCTCAGGAGAAGTTTCCTCTCCGGTCAGTATATGGTCGGAGATCGTGCAGATCGCCAGCGCGTTCTTGCCCAGTCTTGCGGCGTTCATATACAGTCCGGCCGCTTCCATCTCAACAGCCATGACGCCCATCTTCGCCCATTTCGGATTGTTGTTGATGCCCTCTTCGCCGTAGAAATTATCCGAAGAAAGGATGTTGCCTACATGATATCTCAATCCCTTCTCCTCAGCGACCTCCACCGCCTTGGATAAAAGCTTGTATGAGGCGATCGGAGCAAACCTGCCGGGAATGTCAAATACGTCCCCGTATGATGAATTTGTACATGCGCCCATTCCGAAGACCATGTCCCTGACGTGCACATCCATGTTGATCGAACCGGCGGATCCTATTCTCATGATGTTGTCCACATCATAGAATTTGAACAGTTCGTAGGAATAGATCCCTATAGACGGCATTCCCATTCCGCTTGCCATTACCGAGACGGGAGTTCCCCTGTATGTACCGGTAAATCCGTTGATGCCTCTGACATAGTTGACGAGCTTTGCGTCAGTAAGAAAAGTCTCAGCGACGAATTTCGCCCTCAGCGGGTCGCCCGGCATGAGTACTGTCTTGGCGAAAGCGCCTTTTTCTGCTGTATTGTGTGGTGTTGGCATGATCCGTTCCTCCCTTATATCTCAACTTCGATAAGCTTATATTCCCTGCTGCCGTATCCGTGCTCGGCCGCGGCCTCCACGGTGCGAATACCGTGCCTTGATTCTATCCTCTCGATCAAATGGTCCCTTCCCGGGTCATCGGAAGCGTACACGATATCAAGGCAGGCCTGATCAACAGCCACCGGGTCAAGGGACAGAAGTATCCCCACATCCTTCATGCACGGGTCTTCCGCGACGTCACAGCAGTCGCAGTCCACAGACATGTTTTTCATTACGTTTATGTATACCGCTTTCCCGCCGAAATACCTGACGACGGAGCCCGCAGCATCAGCCATCGACTCCAGGAAAAGATCCCCGGGAGTGCTCCAGGGCCTGCTTGTATTTCCTGCCCCGTGTATGTTGAGCTTCCCGTATGAAGAAGCCAGACCGATCGACAGCTGCTTCAGCGCCCCTCCGAAACCTCCCATGGGATGGCCTTTGAAATGAGAGAGGACCAGCAGTGAATCGTATTTTTCAATGCCCTTTCCAAGATAGTTCTTTTTTATCCTGAACCCGTCAGGAATGTCAAGCACCAGATCCGGTCCTTCCGCGTCAAGGATCTCAAAATCAAAAGCCTTTGTCCAGCCGTGTTCCTCGATGAGTTTTCTGTGCCTTTCGGTGGTATTTCTCGCTCCTTCGTAAGCGGTGTTGCATTCCACCACGGTACCGCCGGTAAAATCAGCCATGGGCTTCCAGAACTCGGGTCTGATATAATTCTGGTTTCCACGCTCACCGGAGTGGACCTTGACCGCTACTTTTCCCTCCAGCCTGCACCCTGCCGCCTTATACAGCCCCAGCACCGCCTCAGGAGTAAGGGTCCTTGTAAAGTATACTTCAGGTTTCATCCGCCCCTCCTTTATTCCTGTGATTTAACAATTTTTACTATCCTGGATGTTCCCAGTCTGTCCGCTCCCAGTTCTATGAATTTTTCAGCGTCCCCGATCGATGAGATCCCGCCGGCGGCCTTTATCTTCAGGCCGTCTTTTACGTTGTTCGCCATAAGTTCCACATCATGGAAAGTCGCGCCGGATTTTGAGAATCCGGTGGATGTCTTGATATAGTCGGCACCCGAATCGGATACCACCTCACACATTCTGATCTTCTCATCATCTGTCAGAAGGCATGTCTCGATTATTACTTTGAGTATGATCCGCCTGCCGCAGGCAGCGCCCGCGTCGTCGCAGGCTTTCCGGACAGCTCTTATATCATCAAGCACCTGTCCGTAAAGGCCGTCTTTCACCCAGCCCACGTTTATGACCATATCGACCTCGTCGGCCCCGTCTTCAACGGCGCATTTCGCCTCAAAGGATTTCACCCGGGTGGTACTGTACCCGTTGGGGAACCCGATGACGGTGCAGATCTTCACCCTTCCGCCGGCATATTCAGCCGCTTTTTTCACGAATGATGCCGGAATGCATACCGATGCCGTCTGATATCTTATCCCGTCATCGATGATTCCCCTGATCTGTTCCCATGTGGCGTCCACAGCCAGCAGCGTGTGGTCAACTTTTGAAAGAATCTCCCTGATATCCATATCGTTTTCCTCTGTTTCAGAATTATTTTCAACAAAATCGCAAAGTTTCCGCAGTTCCTCGGGATCGTCCAGACCGTGGGGATGGTGCCCGCAGCCTTTCCTGCACACGGAGAACAGCGGAAGTCCGGCCTCCCTGTAGGCTCTCTCAAGGAAAGCACCGTTCTCGGGATACGGTACCAGAACGTCGCGGTCGCCGTACAGCAGCGCCAGCGGGAACCGCCCTTTTATGATACTGTCTATCTTATCGATGGGATGTCCGCGGTACGCCAGCAGTTCCTCCAGCTCAAAGCCGTATGCTTCCTTCAGCTCGTTCCAGCCCGTCTCGCCGTCCAGCGGTATGCCGCGCCCGAATCCCATGGGACAGCTGAGCAGATTCATGACCGGGGCGTCAAGATACATTGCCGAAACATATCCGGGATACTTGGATGCAAAGTTGACGGAACAGAGTCCTCCGCAGCTCATGCCCTCAAGGCAGGCTTTTCCTGAGAGCCCGAACTCTTTTATAACGTGGCCGCAGAACCTGGCCTTGGCATCTGTATCCTGTTCCGTTCCCCATCTGTTTATGTTTTCCAGGAACAGCAGGTGCCATCCTCTCCTGATCATCTCAAGATGGAATGAGGGGAACGCATCAAAATACTCCATTTTGAGGACCCACCTTCTGCGGGGCTCCGGATCATCCGGAAAAACTATTATTGCATGTCTGCCTTCGAATTCAAAGTCGCCTCTTCTGAATCCGTGATATTCTGAATATGTCATCTTTTGACCTCAGTACCAGATTTCAATGTCTCTGACCTTTTCGTTCAGATCCGCATGCGGATCCTGCCTGAATCCCAGATCCGAAAGGTACTCCTCCGCCTCGGGGAACCAGCAGGTCATTCTGTCCGGATAGTGGCAGTCGGAGGTTATGATCACACGTCCGCCCATTTCCCTTATCCTTTTCAGGATGAAGGCGGAAGGATACGGAACAGCCCTGAGCCCCCTTGCGATGGCTCCGGTATTCAGTTCAAACGTGCTGCATGTCTCCATGCACTGCTCTGCGGCTTTAACAGCCATCTCCATGTACGACGGATCCGTTTCATCAGGCAGTGAGTATTTCGTCACAAGATCGAAATGACCGACGATATCCGGCCGGCACCTTGTCACGTGTCGTACGACAGCGCTGTAGTATTCGCGCCACTCCTCCATGAGATCCCCGCCGTATTTCTTGTCCGCCAGCTCACGCTGGATATCGGCGGACCAGTCAACGGGATAACTCTTTTCCCCGCACATCAGTTCATGAACGGACGCGATCAGATAGTCAGGCCTTACATCAGGCAGATCTGAATCCTTGTCCAGCTCGAATCCGCCGAATACACGGATCACGCCCTTGTATCTCTCCCCGGCTTTCCTTATATCATCGAAATAATCCCCGACCCTGTCAGGAGAAATGCTGTAACTGGCCTGGAACGGGGCGTAGCTATGCTCCGAAAAGCCGATGGAATGGAAGCCGTAACCGATGGCGGCCCGGATCATTTCATCTACCGTTGCCCTGCCGTCAGAATATTTTGAATGTGTATGAAAATTTGATCTCTGCATTTTTCCGATTGCAAAAACGCCGCCTCCCGGCGGCGCTTTCGGCCTTATTTCTTGTCTTTTCTGTCTTTGTTCTCGCATTTCTGGTTAGCGATGCCGCAGCTTGTCTTGCAAGCGGACTGACATGACGTCTGGCATTCGCCGCAGCCGCCGTTCTTGGCGCTTTCGCAGAGGTTGCGTGTTTCTATTGTTCTGATGTGTTTCATTTGCAATCACCTCTCTGTGGAATTGGTTCACATGGAATTCTAGCATACGGCGGTCTTAAAGTCAATATCAGTTTTCTCATTTATGGCTTCATCCCGCACGTCTCATTCATATCGTACACTTCACGATCCGCTGTACTCGTCTCCCATGGAGAAAACTTCCGTTCCCTGTATGTTCCAGTCCTCTGCCACATTGCCGATCTGTTCAAACTCGTCCCAGGTGATCTCGATGATTCCGGCAGCTGTTTCGGTGATCAGCTTTCTGAGGTCGACAGTCTCTCTTCTGGATGTATAAGTGGAAACATGTTCGTTTGTCCTGCTGCCCTGATTTACGTCGATCTCACCCTCGTTTGCGTATGTGTAGACGCTTGGCTCGATGTTGTAGGGGCTGACTCCCCAGTTTGTGAAATACCTGTCAGCCTTGTTGAAGTGGCACCAGTTGTTCTTAACTACTATATTGGCCGGAGCCCAGTACAGGCGGTGGTCACCCGGATCGGCACCTTCAGTGTTTACTATGAGTTCCGCCAGATCCGGATTTACAGCCCTCCATGCGTCTGTATATACGTATTCCGGCAAAGTCTCCGTTCTGCTCTTCAGCGTGCCGTCATCATTTATGATGTCAAACCCAAGCTCTGATGCCCATACATACCAGTGAGAGCAGTTTATGAACAGGTTGCCTGTAAAGGAGTTGTTCCTTCCGGCATTTGAAAGACACCCGTTCGGAGTGTTCTGCACTACGTTACCGTAGCAGTTGATATAGCTGGACGCGCCGTCGTGATAGAATCCCATGATGCCCATCACAAGATAGTCTGGATTCTTTTCCTTGATCTTGTCCCAGATATTCTCCGGTCCCGCATCATGTATGTAATTGTACCTGTATACCAGGTTGGCGTTTATGTGTCCGCCGCCTGTCATGACTCCTATGTCGTCAGACATGAGATTGGTCTTGTATGCATGGTTGTACTCAGCCGTGATGTTGGCACCGCTGATGGCTATAGCGCCCCAGTTGCCGTACCTGGTCGTGTTGTGGGATATGACCGCCCCGACCCCGGATACGTCTATGGCTGAGGTCCAGCCCGTCGCCGTAGAGCACCAGCCCTCGACAAGATTGTTATATACAAGCGAATCGCCCGGAGTCACCGTGGCAATTTCTCCGGTACTGAGTCTTATCCCGTGCCCGTCTATATCGTAAATATGGTTTCCCGAGACCGTTATGCGGTCGCCTGTAATGTCTATTCCGCGGCCGGACGAGGAAGCGGACACGATGCAGTTCTTTACTGTAAGATCGTCGCCTGCAGCCTTAAAGACCGTATCCACGGAAGTGGACATCTCTATGTTGTCGAAGGTCAGATGGTCCGCACCGTTTATCCTGACGATCCCCTCTGACACAGGTATCGTGAACACGTCAGTGTCGAAAGTGTCTTCGGGATAATAGTACAGGACAGCGTTTTCATCGATATAGTATTCTCCTGGCATATCAAGTTCTTCGGGAATATTGTACCAGTAGAAAATGCTTCCGACCTTGGGTTCGTATCCGCCTGCGAACTTGACGTTCATCTGAGGTATGTCATGCCTGAACTCGGTGACGTATGAATCGTCTACGCACCACAGGAAGCACCATCTGGCAGTGACGAACACTCTTGAGCCGGAGACCCAGGAATTGACTCTGTCAAGATATTCCGAACCGTAGTCGATCCTGTAATAGTCCGGTTCCGACCAGTTGTACAACTTGGGCATTTCAGTTCCGTCATAGTCTACGGCCATGCCGCTGTCGATGTATACCCAGTCGTCGTTGGGGAATCTGGCTATGGTCTGTCTCTCCCCGTTTCTGAAGAGAGCCGGAGCCTTTGCCCTGTAGATCCTGCTCTCAAGTGTCTTGCTTATATATTCCGGGCTGAATCCGTATTTGTTGAGATCCAGCTGGACTATACTGTCCTTGGCGTCCGCCGGGAAGAACTCCGTGATATTGCCGGAGGCTGGCTCAAAATCCTTTGATGACAGGGTGACGCCGCCGAAAACAGAAGCACCGTCTTCGCCTATGTACCTGACAGGACATGCTTCTGTACCTCCGTCTTCAGCCGTGAGCTCAATGGCGTTTCCGATCACATACTGACCTGGAAGCAGCACCACATTGATGCCGGTTAGCCCCGTTCTGTCAGCTGCTCTCACAGCGTCTCTCGCAGCCTCGAGTGAACCATATGGATTGGCACGCGTTCCGTCAGGCGTATCCGATCCTTCAGGACTTACGTAGATCCTGAGTATATTCTGAGTCAGAGCCGTGTAAGCTCTGTACGTGATAAGTATAGCCTGCTCGACAGTCAGGTCTCCTCCGGGGGAGAATCTTGTACCGCCGACCCCTTTTATGATACCGTTGGCGACGGGCCATCCAAGCTCCGGATAAGCCCAGGCGTAGTTGTCCGTTATATCCGTGAATCCATGCTCATATCCTTCAGTCTCAAATCCCATGACCCGTGCCTCGCGGTTTATGATGGCCGCGATCTGGGCTCTTTTCAGGGTCCCGTCAGGGGTGAACCTGCCCTTGCCTGTGCCGTTTATGATGCCCAGGGCATTGGCGGCCAGCACATTTCTGTCATCTGTATCAGTGAAAGCCTCGCTGTTTACGGCAGCTCCCTTCTCAGCGATTATATCGTCCGCGGTCTTGCCCGAGGCTTTCTCAAGAAGCCTGATGAACATACCAGCGACCTGACCTCTGGTAACGGGACTCTGATAATCCTTCTGAAGTTCCTCGGGAACGAGTTCAAGCGCTATCCCGGCCTCGACTTCTTCCTTTGCCCAGGATGAAGGTCCCCCTGACGCATCGTCCGCATTGATCATAACTGCAGTGCCGAGAAGCATCGTCAGGCAAAGGATAACGGAAATGATCTTTTTCATGTTACCTCCAAAACTTTAGTGATGTTATATCAGAAAAGCGCGGAAACCGGCGGAAGGCCCGGTCTCTGCGCCCTTCCTTATTTCGTGATGGTTATTTTATTGATGACTCCGGCCAGATCCGGGTCGATGTCGCGCACGATGGTCATGCAGCACGCGAGACACTGGAAGAATACGGCGGCAAGGTACGGGAACGAATACTCGCTTCCCGCGCTGGGAAGCACTACGGCAGCCGTGCCCGCAGGGGCCTCGTCAAGATCGTCTGTCACCACAGTGACTCTCGCGCCGACCGCCAGAAGCTTTTTTATCATTTCCTCATTGTCTCCCGAAACTCTTCCTTTCGGAGAAATGATGAATACCAGGTCTCCGGACTTCAGCTGCGCAATAGGACCATGATGGAAATCGGACGTGGGATATCCCTTCATCTTCAGCTTGTTGGTCTCGAGCATCTTCAGTG
>JAFTCY010000111.1 GCA_017454465.1 Clostridia bacterium | reverse complement strand
CACTGGAAGGTCCCGGTATTATAGAGCTCATTCAGTTCGGAAAGCTCCTTTTCCCTGCAGAAAAACATATTTCCTCCAAAAAATAGACTCGTGAGTTATCAACTTACGAGTCTATTATATCATTCTAGACAAACGCTGTCAAGATACGTTCTGCGGTCGGTCCAGTCAGGAAATGAAATTCCTGATCCTTTCCAGGGCTTTGGCTATGTGGTTCACGGAATAGGCGTAGGAAAGTCTCGCGTATCCCTCGCCGCTTTCACCGAAGGCGGTGCCGGGAACTATGGCAACGCCCTGTTCGTCAAGGAGACGTTTGCAGAATTCTTCCGAGCTCATGCCGAATTTCGAGATGTTGGGGAACACATAGAAGGCTCCTTCGGGATCGAAGCACTGGATGCCGATCTCCCGGAGCACCCCTACCATGTACAGGCGGCGCCTGTCATACTCGTCCCTCATCATCCGGACGTCTTCATCTCCGTTTTCCATGGCTTCTATGGCAGCGTACTGGGAGGCCGTGGGGGCGCACATGATGGCGTACTGGTGGATCTTCAGCATCTGCTTCGTGACTTCGGCGGGAGCCAGGGTATAGCCCAGTCTCCATCCTGTCATGGCATATGCCTTTGAGAATCCGCTCGCGATTATGGTCCTTTCCCTCATTCCCTCAAGGGAGGCTATCGTCACGTGCTCCCTGCCGTAGGTCAGCTCGCAGTATATCTCGTCTGAAAGCACCATGATGTCGGTGCCCCAGAGGACCTTAGCAATGGGCTCAAGATCTTCTCTGGTCATGACGGCGCCCGTGGGATTGTTGGGGTACGGGAGCACGAGGAGCTTGGTCTTCGGGGTGATGGCCGCCCTCAGTTCCTCCTCCGTGAGCTTGAACCTGTTCTCTTCCTTTGTGTTGACGAGGACCGGCACGCCTCCGCAAAGGGAACATATGGGAGCGTAGCATACAAAGGCGGGCTGGACTATGATGACCTCGTCCCCGGGTGAGATGAGGGCGCGCATCGCGATGTCTATGGCTTCGCTTCCGCCTACCGTCATTATGACTTCTTTCCCGGGATCGTATTCGACTCCGAACCTTCTCTTCATGTATGAGGAAACGGCCGTTCTCAGCTCTATGGTGCCGCTGTTTGACGTGTAGTATGTCTTTCCTTTTTCCAGGGATTCGATGGCAGCCACCCTTATATGCCACGGCGTGACGAAATCGGGCTGGCCCACGGTCAGGCCTATCACGTCGTCGCGGCCGTTCAAAAGATCGAAGAATTTCCGGATCCCCGACGGCTTTATGTCCTGCACTGTCCCTGACAGTATCTTTGAATAGTCAAGCATTAAAATTCGTTTCCTCTCTCATCCACCGGAACCGCGCCGTATATGACGTTGTTGTCCTTGTATTTCCTGAGGATAAAGTGGGTGGATGTCGAGACCACGTCCTCTATGGTGGACAGCTTCTGGGCCACGAAGAAAGCCACTTCCTTCATGGTCTTGCCCTTGATGAATATGGCGAGGTCGAATCCTCCGGACATGAGGAACAGGGATTCCACCTCCGGGTAGTTGTAGATCTTCTCGGCGATATGGTCGAAGCCCCGGTCTCTCTGGGGAGTTATCTTCAGCTCGATCATGGCGCTGACGTATTCGCGGTTCGTCTTGTCCCAGTCTATCTCCGTGCGGTAGCCCAGGATGACTCCCTGCTTTTCGTAATCATCGATCATTTTCCGTATGTCGCCCACTTCCTTGTTGAGCATCAGGGCCAGGGCGTCGGGGGACAGCCTGGCATCGTTTTCAAGCAGTTTCAGAAGATCGTCCATCATATTTCTCCATTCTTCTTTATCTTTCCGAGTATTTTTTCGATGGACAGGCCGTACCTGTCCGCAATGTCCTTGGCGTAGCTCCTGCCGTCGGGCTTTTCCCTCAGTATCCTGAAAGTCCTCTCCCCGCCCGATATGTCGGCCACAAGGTTGTCCACGGACACGCCGCCCTTGGGGAGGCATGCGCTGTTTATGGAATCGGTGGCCGCCGCCAGATCGTGAAGGTGGGTTGAGAAGATGCCCCGGCATCTTGCCATTGAGAAGCCCTCAAGGACCTCTGCAGCGATATACGCTCCCTCATAGGAGCCGGTGGATGAAAGGGATTCGTCAAGGAGCACCAGGCTGTATTCGGTGACCTCGTCGAAGATCTGGGAGAGCCTTGAACATTCCTCCCCGAGCCTCCCCTTGTCTATGGTGTCCTCGCCTCCCTGGGGGAAGTGGGTGAAGATCCGGTCCACGGGGGAGATCTCGCACCGGTCGGCCGCCACGGGCAGCCCCAGCTGGGCCATCACGAAGGCAAGGCCCACGGCGCAGGTGAGCACCGATTTTCCGCCGCGGTTGGGCCCCGTCAGCACGTATATCATGCCTTTTTCGTCGAATTCAAAGTCGTTGGGGACGGTGGCCGTCTCAAGCTTCACCGCCACCACGGGATTTCTCAGCCCCGCGGCCTTGAAAGCCTTCTCGTGCATGGGCCGTATCCCCGGCACCGTGAGCCCGCATCCCACGGACTCCAGCCTGTTTATGAGTTCCGAGGCCTTGGTCACGAACTCTATCTCCGGCATCATCCTGAGCAGGAAATCCGTATTGTCAAGCACATAGTGCCGCACCACGTTCTTCCATGACTTCACGGACTGCCTGTAGATATCCGTCAGGGCACCGTTGAAGGCGTTGGCGAGAGCCGTCTGGCTGTTCTCGGTCTGTCCTTTCCTGAAGGGGACCAGGGGCGCGATGCATGTCATGT
>JAFTCY010000110.1 GCA_017454465.1 Clostridia bacterium | reverse complement strand
TGCCGAAATGGAAGCCATGATGTACAAGATCGAAGGAGAGGAACTGTATCTTATCGGCACATCCGAGCACTCCATGATAGGCAAGTTCATCGACCAGATAAACCCTGAGAGCGAACTTCCCTACACCCTGACCAGCTATTCTCCCTGCTTCAGGAAGGAAAAGGGAGCACACGGTCTTGAGGAAAGAGGAGTATACAGGATCCACCAGTTCGAGAAACAGGAAATGATCGTTGTGTGCAAGCCTGAAGACAGCATGAAATGGTATGACAAACTCTGGCAAAACACGGTAGACCTGTTCCGTTCCCTTGACATTCCCGTAAGGACACTGGAATGCTGCTCCGGCGACCTGGCTGACCTTAAAGTCAAGTCCTGCGACGTGGAAGCATGGTCCCCGAGACAGAAGAAATACTTTGAGGTAGGAAGCTGCTCCAATCTGGGAGACGCTCAGGCGAGAAGGCTCAAGATCCGCGTAAACGGCGGAGACGGCAGAAAATACCTTGCCCACACCCTGAACAACACGGTGGTGGCTCCCCCCAGAATGCTGATAGCCTTCCTTGAGAACAATCTCCGGGCAGACGGGACCGTGAGGATCCCCGAAGTTCTCAGGCCCTACATGGGAGGAACAGAGGTACTGGTACCCAGGAAATAACCGAAAATCATCAGATGGAAATGGAAAAGCCGCCGGTCTGCCGGCGGCTTTCTGTATGTTCTGCTTTAATTTTACTCTTCTTCGGCGAACGCCTTAGCTTCCTCGATGATCTTCTGTGCTACCGCGCCGGGAACTTCCTCGTAACGGTCAACAGCGAAATCGAAGGAGCCGCGTCCCTGGGACATAGCGCGGAGGGAGATCACATAGTCTGTCATCTCGCCTTTCGGCACGTCTGCCTCGACTACTGTGTAGCCGGATTTTCTCTCACTGGGGTTCATGCCCAGCACACGGCCGCGTCTCTTGTTAAGATCGCCGATAACATCTCCCACCAGGCTGTCGGGAACCGTGACTTTAAGTGTTCCAACGGGCTCGAGGAGGATCGGTTTAGCCTTCGGAAGGCCTTCCTTGTACGCGAGTCTTGCAGCGAGCTTGAAGGAGATCTCGTTGGAGTCGACCGGGTGGTATGAACCATCGTAAAGGTCTGCCGCGAGGTTCACGACGGGATATCCCGCCAGAACGCCCTTCTGCATAGCTTCAAGAAGTCCCTTTTCAACTGCGGGATAGAAGTTCTTTGGCACTGTGCCGCCGACGACGGACTGGGTGAACGTAAGTCCTTCCGCCTCACCGTGTGAGAATCTCATCTTTACGTGACCGTACTGGCCGGAACCGCCGGACTGCTTCTTGTGCTTTCCTTCGACATCGGATGTCCCCTTGATGGTCTCGCGGTATGCGATCCTGGGCTTGTCGAGGATAACGCTGGTGCCGTAACGGCTCTTCAGCTTGGAGACTGCGACGTCAAGCTGCATGTCGCCCATGCCGGAGATGGTCATCTGTCTGGTCTCCGCATTGTTTTCGTAGATAAGAGTCGGGTCTTCTTCGAGAAGTCTCGCGAGACCGGTGGACATCTTGTCTTCGTCTCCCTTTGCGGCGGGAGTGATGGACTTGGTCATATAAGGATGCGGGAATGTGATCTTCTTGTATTCGAACTCAGTGCCCGCAACAAGAGTGTTGTTGGTATTGGTATTGGCAAGCTTCGGGATCATTCCGATATCGCCGCAGCAGAGAGATGTGACCTCGGTCTGCTTGTTGCCGCGCATGGTGTAGATATGAGCCATCTTTTCGCTGGATCCGGTAGCTGTGTTCTTGAGGACCAGGTCGTTGGTAAGGGTGCCGTTCATGACCTTGAAGTATGACTGCTTGCCGAACTGATCAGCGATGGTCTTGAACACGAACAGAGCGCATTCGCCGTTCACATCGATGGCCTTGTCCTTGAATCCGTCGCCGTCAACGATCTTCTCATTCTTTCTTGCTGTCGGTCTCGGGAACGAGTTGGCAATGGTGTCAAGAAGGAAGGTCACGCCCCACATATTCGTCACGGAACCTGAGAAAACAGGAACTATGGTGTTGTCTACGATACCGTTGTGAAGAGCCTCGATGGCGTCTTCGTGGCTGATCTCGCCTTCCTCGAAATACTTCTCAAGAAGTTCTTCGCTTGTGGAAGCCAGAGCCTCGTTGAGGTTTTCCTTGTACTGCTCCGCAACAGCTTCGCCTGCCGCGTCAACAGGAGACTCTGTCCTCTTGCCGCTGGCATCGAATGAGTACATCTTCATTTCGATCAGGTTCAGGAACTTGATGGAGCCGCCCTCTTTGACGGGGACCAGGATCGGGCAGACTGCCGCGCCGAAGGTCTCGTGAAGCTGAGCGTAGACTCTGTCGAAGTGAGCCTCAGGGTCGTCGCACTTGTTGATGAAGAATGCTCTCGGAATAGCGGCCTCTTCAGCCCTGTCCCATGCGAGCTCTGTCCCAACTTCGATGCCTGCTTTTCCGTCGAGAGTGATAATGGCAGCGTCAGCGACACGGGTGCCGGAATACACGTCACCGACAAAATCAAGGAAGCCGGGAGTGTCTATAAAGTTAATCTTGCAATCCTTCCAGGGAAGGTTCGCTACTGAAAGATTGAGTGAAAAGCCGCGCTTTTTTTCTTCTGCGTCATAGTCGCAGACGGTGTTCCCGTCTGTTACCTTTCCGAGTCTGTCAGACGCTTTTGCCAGGAACAGGGCGGATTCGACCAGGGAGGTTTTACCCGACCCGCCGTGACCAAGCAAGACGACATTGCGGATACTGTTGGTGGTAATGTCTGCCATTTTGAACTCCTTATGTAATATTTATATTTTCATTTGTACTTCGGCGGCACTACAGCGCCATCTATTATTATACCATGAAATATGTTTTTTTGCAATGTTAAAATGCCAAGTATTGACTTGGCATTTTGCACATTTTTTCATACTGATTTTGTCGATTCCGTCCAAAACTCCGGATCAGAAATTAGAGCCGTTCCAGCCCCATTTTTCATATTCGGAATATTTCACGTAGATGCGGTCCGGATCTATCTTCAGCTGATCCGATACGATCCCGCACACTTTTTCCGTCATTTTCTCATAGCCGGAATCAGGCTGGCTTCCCAGGATGTCGATGCTGACCATGGCGCATTTCTGGTCGCTGCCGGCGAAATACATGGTGCAGTAGCCTTCGATATTCACCATGAGCCATTTCTCCGTCTTGCCCGGGAAGGAAGATTCCAGGGCGGCTGCAAGCTCGGACTTCAGGATGTTCTCGGTGCTTTTGGTGACCTCAGTGTTGGTTTTCAGATCGATATACGGCATATCAGGCCCTCCTTCTTGAAATCTCAAGGGAATTATACCACCCGCCCCGTCAGTGTTCAAGTCCCGCACGGGCATCCAATTTGATATTGACTTTCAAATTTGCCGATGATATAATCTTTGTATAAGTTCGGATGAAAAGAAGACATGATATGGGAGAGATAAAGTACAACACAAAGCAGAGGGAAGAGATCCTGGAACTGCTTAAGGCCAACCGTGACAGATGCCTCACCGCCCGGGAGATATGCGGTATGGTCAAGGCGGGGGAGGCCACGGTGTTCCGCACCCTGTCGGCCCTGGCGAAAGAAGGGACCGTCAGCAAATTCCTGTCGGGAGGCACCCCCACATACCAGCTAAACGAGTGCGGCGCCCATCACGAGCATATCCACCTGAAGTGTTCGGAATGCGGAAAGCTCATCCACTCCGACTGTTCCTTCATCGAGGAACTGGAGCATCATTTCGAAAAGGATCACAGCTTCAAGGTCGACAGGTCAAAGACCGTGATCTACGGAATATGCAGCGAATGCGGCCGCGGCGGAGGACAGAAAAAATGAGGAATTTCCGCAGAACAATCCTGCTGTTCCTTGCAGCCGTTTCGGTCCTTGTCCTGGCCTCGTGCAGAACGGCGCGGGACAGGCAGAAGCCTTTGGTGGTCGCCACGAATTTCGCGGCTTACGATCTTTCAAGGTCTCTGTGCTCCGGCTTCGCGGACGTGAGGATGCTCCTGTCTCCCGGGAACGAATCCCATGATTTCGAAGCAACGGTATCCGACATCGCCATGATCGAGCGATGCGACCTCTTCGTTTTTACGGGAGGGGAATCCGACGAATGGATAGAGGACCTTTTCGATGCCATGGGAGACCGGGCAGAGAAAATAAACACTTTCGCAATGATGGATCATGTGGATCTTCTCACGGAGCAGATCCCCGGGATCATCTCCTCTTCCGAGGAATATGACGAGCATGTTTGGACCTCCCCGAAGAACACCCTGATCATTCTGGGCGACCTGGCGGAAACCATGTCAGGCATCTTCCCGGATCATGCCGGCAAAATAAATAGCAGCCTTGAAGACTGCTCATCAAAGATCCGGGCGGCTGACGAGAGACTGAGAGAGATAATAAGCTCAGCTTCCCGCAGGACCATCATAGTGGCCGACCGTTTCCCTTTCAAATATCTCTGTGAGGAATACGGGCTCAGCTATTACGCGGCTTTCACCGGGTGCACCTCAAACACCGAGCCCTCGCTGCCTGTCATAGGATCCCTTGTAAACCGGGTGCGGGAGGAAAACATACCCGTCATTTTCACAACGGAGCTGTCGGACAGACAGACCGCGGAATTCATTTCCGGCGAAACGGGGGCACGGATCATGACGCTCCACTCCGCTCACAATGTAACGAAAGAAGAGTTCGATGAAGGCGTTACCTACGCCGAGCTCATGGAACAAAACGCGGCCGCCCTTGAAGCGGCACTGAAATGAGGTGATAAATTGAATCTCATAGAAGCAAGATCCGTTGTCCTCGCATACGACGGCCGCACCGCAGTCAGCAATCTGACGTTCGATCTCGAGGAAGGTGACTACCTCTGTGTCGTAGGCGAAAACGGCTCAGGCAAGTCCACCCTGCTCCGGGCCATAACCGGGGACATAACCCCCGCCGGGGGAAAGCTTTTGATCAGCCCCGTGCTGAAGAAACACGGCATAGGATATCTTCCACAGCAGACAGCCATCCAGCGGGACTTCCCGGCGACAGTGGAAGAAGTCGTTTTGTCAGGATGTGTAAAAGGGGATTCGTTCGGCCTGAGCTGGAAACGCGAATCAAAGAAACGGGCCGCTGAAGCAATGGAGCTGCTTAAGATATCAAGCCTGTCAAAAACATGCATAGGGGAACTGTCAGGAGGCCAGAGACAGAAAGTGCTGCTTGCCCGGGCAATGTGCGCCTCCGACAGACTGCTTCTGCTGGATGAGCCCACCACCGGTCTGGATCCCGCGTCAGCCCATGAACTGTATGAGACCATAGGGAAAATAAATGAGGAAAAACACTGCGCGATCGTATCGGTGACCCACGACATACAGTGCGCCCTTGAAGAGGCGCGGCATGTGCTCTCCCTGTGCCGGGGGCATTACTATTTCGGTACGGTGGAAGGGTACCGGGCCCATGAGCTCCATGACGCGGAGCTGGATCATTCGATGCACCATCACCACAGAGAGGAGGAACCGGTTCAATGACGCTCAGCGAGATATTTTCGTCATCTTTCCTGCTTGACGTGATAATCAAAGCCCTTGTTGTCGGCATACTTGTTTCCGTATGCTCTTCGGTCCTGGGCGTCTGCCTGGTGCTCAAGAGGCATTCCATGATCGGCGACGGGCTGTCCCATGTAGGCTATTTTGCCGTGGCGGTAGGAGCCTGCGCCGGGGTAGGCGGAACTTTTTCCATGGAGATCGCCATACCCATCGTAATAGCGGCGGCGGTGCTCATTTTCCGTCTTGCAAAAAGAGAGGGCAAACTGAACGGAGATTCCGCCTGCGCCATAGTATCCACGGGAGCCGTGGCCATAGGCACGCTGCTGTACAATCTCACAGGCGGCCGCAGCGGGGACATATGCTCTTCACTTTTCGGCTCCTCATCCATAGTCACCATATCGACAAAGGACGTGATACTGTCCATAGCCCTTTCGGCTGTCGTGATCCTCTGGTTCGCCCTGAGCTACAAGACTATTTTCGCTGTGACCTTCGATGACAATTTCAGCCGCGCCGCCGGCGTGAAGACAGAAGTCTTCGGCCTGCTGCTGGCGGTACTTACCGGCCTCACCATAGTGGTGGGAATGAAAATGATGGGATCCATCATGATCTCGGCGATTTTGATATTCCCTCCCCTCACTGCCATGAGGCTCACAAAGAGTTTCAAGGTCACCGTGATCCTTTCCGCCGTCATCTCCGCGGTCTGCTTCATCATAGGATTCTTCCTCGCCACAGCCCTTTCCCTGCAGACAGGGGCGGCAGTTGTGACGGTGGAGTTGATTTTCTTCGCGATAACGGCTACAATAGCATATGCAGTATCAAAGTCGAGGATCCGCTCCCGCGGAAAATCGGCTGCAAACGGAAATATAGCTGAACAGGAGATATGAAATGGCTGAATATGTAATGGCCCTTGACGCCGGCACCACATCCAACCGATGCATAATCTTCAACAAAAAGGGAGAGATATGCTCTGTTTCACAGAAGGAGTTCACTCAGTATTTCCCTCAGCCGGGCTGGGTGGAACATGACGCTGAGGAGATCTGGCTTACCCAGTTCGCAGTCGCTTCCGAAGCCATGGCCAAACTGGGGGTAAAAGCTTCCGACATAGCGGCAATCGGCATAACCAACCAGAGAGAGACCACCATAGTATGGGACAATCCCCCCGGAGAGCCCATCTGCAACGCCATCGTCTGGCAGGTCAGGAGGACCGCTCCGTACTGCGACGAGCTCATGAACAAAGGCCTGGCTGATTCCTTCCGCATGAAGACCGGGCTCATAATCGACCCCTATTTTTCAGCGACGAAGATCCGCTGGATACTCGAGAACATTCCCGGCGCCCGTGAGAAAGCCGAAGCCGGCAAACTGCTGTTCGGCACTGTCGAAACCTGGCTGATCTGGAGGCTGACGGGCGGAGCTGTCCATGTGACAGACTACTCCAACGCCTCACGTACGATGATGTTCAACATAGTCGACCTGAAGTGGGACGAAGAGATACTTGAGGAACTCGGCATTCCCGGGTGCATGCTTCCGGAAGTCAAGCCCTCCAGCTGCATCTACGGAGAGACCACGCCGAATCTCTTCGGCGGTCCCGTGAAGATAGCCGGAGCCGCCGGAGACCAGCAGGCTGCCCTGTTCGGACAGATGTGCTTCAGCCCCGGAGAGGCAAAGAACACATACGGCACAGGCTGCTTCCTCCTCATGAACACAGGCGAGAAGCCGGTGTTCTCCAAGAACGGCCTTATAACCACAATAGCCTGGGGCATCGACGGAAAAGTCGAATACGCTCTTGAAGGCTCCATATTCGTAGCCGGCTCGGCGATACAGTGGCTTAGAGACCAGCTGAAGATAATAGACTCGGCAACAGACTCCGAATTCTTCGCTTCAAAGGTGCCCGACACCAACGGATGCTATCTCGTCCCCGCCTTCACCGGCCTAGGCGCCCCGTACTGGGACCCCTACGCGAGAGGCACTATAGTGGGACTCACCAGAGGCGTGAACAAGTATCATATAATAAGGGCGACGCTTGAATCCATAGCTTATCAGACATACGACGTGCTGTCCGCCATGGAAGCCGACTCCGGCATAAAGATGTCCTCCCTTAAGGTCGACGGAGGAGCGTCGGCTAACAACCTCCTGATGCATATGCAGGCTGACATCATCCAGGCCAACGTCACCCGTCCGGCCTGCGTCGAGACCACAGCCACCGGAGCCGCGTACCTGGCAGGCCTGGCGGTAGGCTACTGGTCCACCAAGGAGGAAGTTCTGGACAATATAGCTGTAGGCAAGGTGTTCTGGCCCAAGATCACTGCCGAGGAACAGAGAAAGAAGATAAAGAACTGGAGAAAGGCCGTCGCCACCACGAGAGGATGGGACAGGGACTGATATGGCAAACATCGAAGAACTGAAGCAGGAATTCCTTGAGATCTGCAGGAACAGCATAAAGAGAGAAGGAATCGAGGAACTTCTCAACTGGATCTGCAGCAGCGACTTTTTCCGGGCTCCCGCCAGCACGAAATTTCACGGATCATACCCGGGAGGGCTGCTGGAGCACTCAATGAACGTTTACAGATGTCTCAAAAAGATAGTTGAGAGATACCCGGAAGAAAACATCAGTGATGAAACTGTGGCCATAGTCTCTCTGTTCCACGACGTGTGCAAAGTCCATTACTACAAGACCGGAACAAGGAACGTCAAGGATGAATCCGGCAAATGGATCACGAAAGAAGTATACGAAGTGGACGAACAGTTTCCCATCGGGCACGGCGAGAAGAGCTGCATAATCCTGCAGTGGTTCCTTAAAAAGCTTACCGTGGATGAGCTTCTGGCCATAAGGTTCCACATGGGCGGCTTCGACGCCGCGGTCAAGGGCGGAGACACTTCAGCCTCCAGGGCATACGACCAGTGCCCGCTGGCAGTGATGCTCCACCTGGCAGACCTTGAAGCATCCTATCTCATTGAAACGAAAAACCAGGCATGACAAAACGGGGCGTACGCCCCGTTGTTTTTTTTGTTCAGATTTTCTCGTAACGGAAAGAATCCCACGGTATCTCGCATCTCTTCCCTTCCGAAATGATCCCGTCCACACACATG
>JAFTCY010000109.1 GCA_017454465.1 Clostridia bacterium | reverse complement strand
CTAATCACGACAAGGACTGCTTAGCGGCGGTCAGGCAAATGGCGACATCTTTGTAAAGCAAGCAAAAAACTGTAGCCTGATATCATTATATCGGCTAGCTCAAAAAATGAAATAAACCAGGAGTCATCCTCTTGACTTCTGGTTTATGAATGAGAAAACGCCCTCTATAACACAAAAAAGCAAAATAGCTTTTTTGGTGCAACGTGCCGTGAGATAATAGCAAGGAAGACCTGGATAAACGTTCCGGGTTTTTCTGTTTTATGAGAAACAGGCGCGGAAACATTACAGTCAAAAACGGAGGACATGGGGATGGCCGGAGAAAAAAGGTTTGCAAAAGCGACATGGAGGATAATGGAACAGTTGCTTGAGACGGAGCGCATAGAAGACGCTCTGTCCGGGAGCCTGGAAATTATCGTTGATACGCTTAACTGTGAAGCGGGGACGATAGTCTGGGAAGCCTGCAGATGACGTTTGCTCTGCTGTTTGTAGTAGTAGGAGCACTGGTCATTTATGCTACTGTTGGCAAGATGGTGGATGAACAGAGAAGACTGGTCGGCACAACCACGGCTTGTTGAATACTCGTATATCCAGTTTGAAAGGGGCATAAGCATTCCGGCCTGGCTTTTTGCCACACTCATCACTGCTTTGTTTGCTTTGACGGTGTATTTCGCAGCTTTACGTAAGGTGAGACATCTGAAACTCACCGACATGAACTGATATTTCGGCAGAATCGCGGTGAAAAGACCGGCGAAAGAGAGGAGCAGGTAAGAAAACGACGATATGATCCGCGAAATGACCCATAAATATACAGATTAATGCATAAACCGAAAGAAAAATATTGACATAGGCAGGGAAAAAGGCTATAATTGACCAAACTGGTGTATTTTGCTTATGGGATAGCTATGCCTATTTTTGCAGGTAGTGGATTAAGCAAAAATTCGAACCTTGGAAGGGACCCTCATGAACGAAAAAGTCAGGAACAATGAAGAAGTTGAAATAGACCTTTTCAGACTGCTGAAACTGCTGTGGAAAAAGGCCTGGATCATCGGCATAGCCATGATACTGTGCGGAGCCATAGCACTAGGAATTGCGGCATTCTTCATTTCACCTACATATGAGTCAAGTGCTCAGTTGTATGTCAACAATGCCAATGTGAGTCTCGGAGGCACCGCTTTCAGTATTTCCACGTCGGAACTGACAGCAGCAAAAAGCCTTCTTCAGACATATATAGTCATTCTGAAGACCAGAGTTACGCTGGAAAGGATTAACGAGGTTGCCGGGCTCGGTTATTCATACGCACAGCTGCGGCAGATGGTCTCTGCAAGTTCTGTGGACAATACCGAGATTTTCAGCGTAAATGTCACGTCACGCGATCCTGCTGAATCAAAGCGCATTGCCGACACCATAGTAGACATACTTCCGGACAGGATTTCCGAGATTGTCGCGGGAAGTTCGGTAAGGATAGTTGATTACCCGGTACAGGGTGTGCGCAAGGGACCAAGCTACACCAGATATGCGGCTATCGGCCTTGCAATAGGGCTGGTGCTCAGCGCAGCCGTGATAATTATAATCGACCTGCTTGATACTACTGTGCGTGATGAGGAATACCTTGACCAAAGGTTTGACATCCCCGTGCTGGCGGTCATTCCCGATGCAAACGACAGCAGCCACTCCAAAGGTTACGGCAAGTACGGCAAGTACTACAAGAACTATTCGTACTATGGTAATAATGCAAAGTCATCTGAGGAGAAATAACGTGAACAAGAATAAGAACAACAAAAAATCGGTAGTTACTTCCGAGCTCGATGAGTTCACGATCGGCAACGGCAGACCCTTCGCGGTGGCCGAGGCGCACAAAAGGCTCCGTACGAATGTGATCTTCAGTTTTGCAGACAAGAGCACCTGCAGGGTTATTGGTGTTACAAGCTCTATGGCCCACGAGGGTAAAAGCACTACATCGATAAACCTGGCGTATGATATGCTCCAGGCAGGCAAAAGGGTGCTTGTTATCGATGCCGACATGCGTTTGTCACAGATTGCGAAAAGCCTTGAAATCAATACCGCTCCCGGCCTGAGCAATGTACTGGTCGGGGAAAACAACGGAGAGAACCTGGTGCAGCATGTGCCGTCTCTCAAGGACCTGTCCATAATAAGCTGCGGTAACCTTCCTCCGAACCCTTCAGAACTTCTATCCTCAAGGCGTATGGAAGTGCTTCTGGAGACGCTTAAGAAAACCTATCAATACATAATAATAGACCTTCCGCCTATCTCTGCTGTTTCTGATGCTCTTATTCTTTCCAAGCTTTGTGACGGTATGATCCTGGTGGTAAGGCAGAATTATGTTGACAAGGGCTTGCTGAATGATACGGTCAGACAGTTGCGTATGAACAACGCAAACATAATAGGATTTGTTCTTACCTGTGCACAGGCCGGCCAGAAGTATTATAAGTATAAGAAATACGGAAGATATTATAGATATTACTCAAAGTCATACGATCCCAAGGAAAGAGAAACGCAGCAGGAAAGTGTTTCCGTTCCTGACGGCGAATGATGGACCGGGAATCAAAGAAAGGTGTGGGGGTCATCGACTTCCATTCCCATATGATTCCGGGCATCGATGATGGCAGCTCCACTCCCGATGAGAGTATTGAAATGCTGAGATCCTCAGCGGAGCAGGGGGTCACAGCCGTTGTGTTCACTCCTCATTTCTATGCGACCCACGACACCTACGATCATTTTATCGATAAAAGGAAGAGGTGCCTCAGCCAGCTGGCTCAGGAGGGCGGCGGCGCGATCCTTCCAGTTAGGATAGGAGCCGAAGTGGCATATTTCGAGGGAATCACAGCCATGGAAGAACTGCCGGGTCTCCGGATCAGCGGATCCAGATGTCTGCTGCTCGAAATGCCCTTTCAGGCGTGGACAAAACGCGTCATAGACGAGGTCATATCTCTGAACCGGGACAAGAATTTCCAGATCGTGATCGCCCATATAGAAAGGCACCTGAGATATTTCTCAGATGATATGCTGTATACCCTTCTGAACCAGGGCGTCATGATCCAGTCGAATGCCGAATTCTTCTCTACTAGATCCACAAGGAGAAGAGCGCTCAGGATGCTCGGGGACGGGCAGATCCATCTTCTGGGTACGGATTGCCACAACATGACCACAAGGCCCCCGAACATGCAGGAAGCTCTGCAGGTGATCAGTGAAAAGTTCGGCGACGGGATGCTTAAAGAGATATATCTCAGAGGCGTCAGGGTGCTTAGAAAGGACGGCATGTGATCACAGATGAAGAAAAAGAGAGTGCTTATCATTGCGGCAGTCGCCTGTGCGGTAATAGCAACAGGCGGAATCGTAGCCACTGTGATCAGTTCCAATTCAAAAGACAGCGGCGAGAAACTCGAAGAGCTCAGAGACTCCATCAAACAGTTTGAGTCTGATGAACCCTCTTCCGACACGGACAGCGCTGCCCCTGTACAGACAGAAACCACGAATACGGCAGATACGGAGACGGACACCGCTGATCAGGATGGCACGGACACTGATACCGAGAAGGACACGGAAGAGACTCTGGATACAGAGGACAGCGAGACGGATACCGCAGAAACTGCGCCGCAGCTGCCGTCTACAAATGACCAGCTGCTCGATTTCGACTACCTCCACGGGATCAACCCGGACATATATGCCTGGATAGAGATCAACGGAACACTTGTCGATTACCCTGTGCTTCAGAGCAAGACGGATGACAACAAGTACCTTACGACAGCTTATGACGGATCGTATTATGTTGGAGGCTCCATTTTTACCCAGGCCACATATAACACCGATACTTTCAATGACCCCGTCACACTTATCTACGGACACACGATGTGGTCGGGGACCCTGTTCGGACAGCTCCAGTCGGTTTATACGAACCCGGCGACATTTGCACAGTGCAGCGATATCAAAATTTATCTTCCGGGCGAAGTCAGGCACTATACGGTGTTTGCCGCAGTACCGTATGAAAATATACATATAATGTACACATATGACTTTTCTGTAGAATACTGGTTCAATAATTTTATAAAGGGAATACAGAATGTCAGGGCTCTCGGAGCCAATTTCAACAAGGACATCACGCCTCAATACGGCGACAGGGTGATCGTCCTGTCTACCTGTCTTAACGAAGACAGTAGCAAACGTTTTCTGGTCTTGGCTGTATTACAAGATGATTTGGCCGACAACTAGCCTGCGTCTTGTTTCAGTATATAGCATTTTTATTGATATCAATGAAAAGGAGAAATCACAATGAAAAGAACAAGGCTCTTTACTGCAGTAGTGCTTGTGCTTGCTTTGATGATTACCGCAATTTCTGCTGTTACTCCCAGCGCTGAACGTCCTGACACAGTACGTCTCGTATGGAACACAACATCCGACGGTACATCCGCCTGCGGAAGAATCCTCAATGAAGACGGCACTGTTGAGCAGTACATCACTGAAGGCATGATCAAACTCTATATGAGCGATGTTGATGATGTCGAAGGTCTGTCCGACACAACAGTCGGTGAGATCAAAACAGCAGAAGCAAATCAGGACGGATGGCTGAAGGTCTACCGTTTCGACGGTGATATCGAAGCTCTCTGGGCTGAAGCAACAAAGGGAATTCCGATGGACAACGCAGTTCCGGTTGCTGTATTCTATGCTGAGTGGATCGGCGATCCCGCTCTCATCCAGGGCAAGCGCATAGAATTCGACGTTCTCGTTGAAGGCGTTGAGAAGCCGGAAGACTTGGTTGCAGTTCTTCACCTTCCCGACGGAACAGAAAACTGGAAGATCGAAGACAGCAAGATGGGCGCTAATTCCGTGATCACCATCGGATGCGACTCGCTCTCACCGTTCATCATCGTAGGTGACAACGGCGAAGCTCCCGCACAGGATCCGGGCGCACCCGTATCTCCTCAGACCGGCGTAGTTGACTACGCTCCCGCTTCCATCGCATGCGCTGTTCTCTTCGGAGCATTTGCAGTCGTTTGCGCACTGAAGGCAAAGAAGGACTGAGAGACCGATTCAGACGACAGTTGTAGACTCTGAATAATGATAGTAAGGACGCGATAAAATGAAGAAGAAAGAACGACGTAAAATAGTTGTGTTTATTGCCGTGCTGATTCTTATTGTCGCGTCCTTTATCATTGCGGTCGCGGTAATAGAGCAGCAGCTTAAAGACAGGGATGCGGACAGGTTTTCATACTCATCATCTGCCGAAGGCGCGATCTACATAGGAGACCAGGTGTTTATCCCGAACAGAAATCTGGAGACGATGCTGATCCTGGGAACCGATACAAGCGAGCAGAGAGTTCAGAGCGGAAAGAAGTATGCACAGGCGGATTTCGATGCGCTAGTGGTCTTCGACAAGGCCAAGAGATCATTTGCAATCATACACATAAACCGCGATACGATGACTGATATAAATCTGCTCAACGATGAGACAGATGCCAAAATCGGTACCCAGTACGCTCAGATTACACTGGCATATGCCTACGGCTCAAATGACGAAGTGCACAGCAAAAACATGGTAAGCGCAGTGGAAAATCTGCTTTACGGAATCAAAGTGAACCACTATCTGACGACCACGATGGACGCGATTCCGATAATCAACGACAGTGTTGGAGGCGTCGAGGTCGAGCTCCTGGCCGATTTCACGTCAGTTTTCGGCCCGGGATATACTAAGGGCAGCAAAGCAAAACTCATGGGAAAACAGTCCCTTGAGTACGTTCAGGCAAGGGGAAGCATGGCTGACAGCACTAACCTTTCCAGAATGGAAAGGCAAAGGCAGTACCTGAACGCGCTGTTTGATAAATACAATGCAGCAGAAGACTTTGATGTGGGGGATCTATACAAAAAGATCCGCAGTTACATTACTACGAACTGTACAGTTGACCAGCTCCAGAGATTACTGGAACTGATGACGACATACAGTTTTGAAGGCATCAGGACCATAGACGGAGAGGCAAAAGACGGCGAAGAGTTCGTCGAGTTTTATCCGAACGAAGACGCTTTGAGAGAGCTTGTTATAAGTCTCTTCTATAAGCCTGCGTCTGCGGAAGATCTAAAATGAAAATAACAGCCCGTTTCGAACCACTCGAAACGGGTATTTTTGCGCTTTTGATGGATTTTCAGATAAAGATATGGTATACTTCCATATGAAAAAACAGTAGAAAGGAGTTCTCTTGGTATAGCTCGATGAAAATTGTACTGGAGAACCTTACAAAGATATTCCCTGCAATGGGGAAAAAAGGCGGGCCGGACGTCGTGGCTGTTGATCATTTTGATCTAACTATCCCGGATGGAAAACTTGTAGGACTGCTCGGTCCCTCCGGATGCGGAAAGTCAACTGCACTGTACCTCATCTGCGGCCTTCAGAAACCCACGAAGGGCAGGATCTATTTCGGCGATGACGATGTTACCGATCTGCCAACTGAAAACAGGGGAGTCGGACTGGTGTTCCAGAATTACGCACTGTACCCCCACATGACAGCTCTTCAGAATATTCTGTTTCCCCTTCAGAACCTGAAAGGCAGAGATAAACTCAGCAAGGAGGAAATGAACAAAAGGGCCGTCGAGGCTGCAAAGCTGGTGCAGATTGAAAGACTCCTGGAGAGAAAGCCCTCTGAGATGTCAGGCGGGCAGCAACAGCGCGTTGCGATTGCCAGAGCGCTTGTGAAGATGCCTAAAGTTCTTCTTCTGGACGAGCCTCTTTCCAACCTGGACGCCAGACTCAGGCTTCAGACCAGAGAGGAGATCCGCAGGATACAGAGGGAGACAGGGATCACGACGATCTTTGTGACCCATGACCAGGAAGAGGCAATGAGCATTTCCGATCTGATAGTCGTTATGAAATCCGGCGCAATAAACCAGGTTGGAAAACCACAGGATGTGTACGATGATCCTGCGAACCAGTTTGTTGCCCAGTTCCTTGGAACGCCTCAGATCAACATGTTCTCGGGAAGAATAGATAACGGATCCCTGTACATCGGCCCGGAAAAGGTCATGGATATCAGTTGTGAATGTGACAGAACAGAGGTGACGGTTGGTGTGCGCCCTGAAGGCTTTGAGGTGGATCCGAATGGCAGGCTCACATGTGACCTCAGGAACATCGAGGTCATGGGAAGAGACATAAGTATAGTTTCCACAAATGAAGCCTCTCAGGCCGAGCAGATACGGTCCATAGTAAATTCGGATATGGATTACGGAGCCATAAAAGACAAAGTCAGATTCAGACTTAAACCTCACAAGGTCTTCATATTCAAGCCGGATACAGGTGAACGTATAAGATTCACGGAAACAGAAAAATGAAAAAACAAGACCCCCTATGCACACATAGGGGATTTTCGTTGGTGATCCTCACATCATGAAAAGCGGTTTCTGAAATAATCAGATACAGGGTTGCCGGCATCCAGCAGTATGCCTGAATCCTGTTCGCCGTCAGAAAAGACCAGGAGCACTGCCTTCCGGAAGGTGAAGGACGTTGTATAATCGTACAGCTTACCGAGCTTACCGTCCGGGTCACGCTCTTTATATTTTCTCAAAGCTGCTTTCCACGGAAACACAGATCGCAAGGTTACATCGATGCATGACACAAAGGAGCGGACCGGCATGTCAAAGTCTTTTATATTCCTGCCGAGGCCTGCTTTCTTGTATACGGCAAAATAAAGGCTGTCAGAATGATAAACGGGCGAACCGAGTACATAATCCGGCATGTCTGCAAAGCTGTACATCTGATCTGTACTGTCTTCAAATTCGCTGTAGTCAGACTCCAGGACATATGTAAAACTTGTCAGCAGATAACGCCCTGTTATGACGAGGCAGGCGGCAAGGGATGTCCAGAACACAGGCCGCCACAGACCCGACAATATCCCGGGGACTTTAAGCCCATACCGGTTTGCGATCTCAGGTATAACAGCTGCAGACAGGCATATCATTGCAAGAACGGCCACAACAGTGACGGCCGCGGTTTTTTTGCTTCGTGCGGTATAATTCATACGGACTCCCAAAGATTGACGTTCTCCCGCCACCTACGCAGCGAAGCTGCTAAGAGGAGGGGGATTCCCGACTCAACGACTACAGCCACCTTTTAAGGGGTGGTCTTACGAAATCTCCTCAGGCGTATAGGTTCGGCTGCGTCCCAGCCTACCGG
>JAFTCY010000108.1 GCA_017454465.1 Clostridia bacterium | reverse complement strand
CGGAGGGTGGTTCCCCTGGGAACTTCCACCAGACCCGTGTTCTTGATCTTTCCTGTGAGGGCGAAGACCTTTGTTCCGGGAGATGTCTCTGTACCGAAGGATCTGAACCAGTCAGCCCCGTTGAGGATGATCTGGGCGATGTTGGCGTATGTTTCGACGTTATTGACTATGGTGGGCTGGCCCCACAGGCCCTTCACTGCCGGGAACGGAGGACGGGGTCTGGGTTCGCCGCGGTTGCCTTCGATGGATGTGATGAGGGCTGTTTCCTCACCGCACACGAAAGCGCCTGCGCCCAGTCTGATGTGGATATCGAAACTGAAGTCTGTTCCGAAGATGTTCTTGCCCAGCAGGCCGTATTCCCTTGCCTGCTCGATGGCTATGTTAAGTCTCTTGACAGCGATTGGGTATTCGGCGCGGACGTAGATCCAGCCTTCGTCAGCTCCGATGGCGTAACCGGCGATGGCCATTGCCTCAAGCACGGCGTGGGGGTCGCCCTCAAGGACGGACCTGTCCATGAACGCGCCCGGGTCGCCTTCGTCAGCGTTGCATATGACGTATTTCTTGTCGGAAACGGAAGCTCTTGCGAACTGCCATTTTCTTCCTGTGGGGAATCCGCCGCCGCCGCGTCCGCGGAGTCCGGAATCCAGTATCGTCTTGATGACTTCGTCTGGAGTCATTTCCTTGAGGCACTTGGCCAGGGCGAAATAACCGTCCATGGCGATGTACTCGTCGATGACCTCCGGGTTGATTACGCCGCAGTTTCTCAGAGCGACTCTCTTCTGCTTCTTGTAGAAGGCAGTCTCGGAAAGGGACGCAGCCTCAGCTTCCTCTTCGCCCTTCGCGTCGCCGGTCTCGTTGTAGACCAGTCTCTCGACGATACGGCCTTTCAGAAGGTGTTCCTCGACGATCTCGGGAACGTCATCCGGAGTAACCATGCTGTAGAACGTTCCTTCCGGATAGATGATCATGATCGGGCCCAGGGCGCAGAGGCCGAAGCATCCGGTCTGGACTACCTTGATCTCGTCCTGAAGGCCTTTGTTTTTCAGTTCTTCTTCCAGTCTTTCGCGGATCTTCGCGCTTCCGGAACTTGTACAACCTGTGCCTCCGCACACAAGTACATGAGAACGAATCATTTGAGTTTTCCTCCTTGCAAATTATAAGTGGGTAGCACCGATTGTATATTCACTTACAGGCTTTCCGCCCTTTATGTGCTTTTCGATGACTTCCTTCGCCTTGTCCGCAGTCATTTTGACATAGGTGGTCTTTTCCTTGTCCTTTTCGTAGACTTCAACGACGGGCTCATACTGGCAGATGCCGATGCATCCGGTCTGGGTCACCTGGACATGGTCGCCCAGTCCTTCGTTGGAAATGCCTTCGACGAAGGCGTTGAGAACAGGCCTTGCGCCTGCTGCGATACCGCATGTCGCCATGCCTACCACGATCCTGATGTCGCCGGAACCGGTGCGGACTGAGACTTTGTCCTGCATCTTGTTCTTGATGGCCATCAATTCTTCAAGAGACTTCATAACAGAATTCCTTTCTATTTGCAGATTTGCTTTTTTTCATTTTATTCTCCGGACGGGGAATACTGGTCGTTCAGGTATTCCCTTATCCATGCAAGGACTTCCGGCTCGGCCAGGGAAATGCCGTCCCCCAGCACAGCCTTCAGTTCGTTACAGTCAAGTCTGACGTCGAATCCGTCCCCTTTGTGGCGGTAGACGAAATCGATATCGGGAGAACCCTGTATAAGGGTTATGACGGTGCCCGTCATGTCCCCCGTGGGAACAAAGTCTATGTGGTGCCTGCCGAATCTTGCGACAAGTTCGGTGCCGTGGTCCCCGCTGACCGATTCATGCACCGACTTTATCTCGACAGAGCCGCCGGTCATTTCCGCCAGCATCCTGAGAAACGGCACTCCCAGGCCCACCTTTCTTGTCTTTCTCGTGGTGAAGAAGGGGTCGGACAGCTTTTTCAGCTGTTCCTCTGTCATTCCGCAGCCGTCGTCCTTCACCGTGAACGTGAGCCATTCGCCCTCCTCGATTATGGAGATCTCTATGTGCTCAGCTCCCGCTCTGACCGAGTTCATGACTATGTCAAGGACATACAGCGACAACTCATCCATCCGCCCGTCCTCCCTTTCCCGAAAGCAGGTCTATCAGGCTGTCCCGGACCTTCTGTGACGAATAGGGCTCGTCGTCAAGCTCCAGGCTGAAATCCGCTTCCGCGATCTTCCAGATATAATGGGCGTCCGAGGACACCACCTTCACAAGGTCCCGGAGCTTAGGAAACCTTTTTCTGTATTCCTCGTCCGATTCCTTGTCGTTGAGTTCATAACAGGTGAATTCCGGGGTATCCGGGAAGGTACCCAGGATCTCCACCATTCCGTTGGAGGGCCGGTCTATATGGGCGGGGTAACACGCGCCTCCCCGGGCCGTGACTTCGTTCCAGGCGTCTTCTATGGAAAGGTCCGTGGCGTTTATGAGCAGATGCTCCTCCTCGCCGCAGCACTCGTCGTCCCCGTTCATGATCATCTGTCTTCCGAATATCTCGGGCCTGTTCTTCACCTTTATCCTGTGAGAATCGACGAAGCTGTCAAATTCCATGGCGTCCTCAAGGGTCCTGAAGAGACATATGACATGAACGTCCTCCGATGTGGTGAGCTCCATGCCCGCTACGGGAACTATCCCGTGGGTCTTCGCGTGCCTGAAGAACGCCGGACAGTTCTTCGACGTATTGTGGTCCGTAAGGGCCGCTATGTTGAGGCCGTTGATGGCGGCCATGCCCGCTATGTTGGCGGGTGTGCTCTCGTCGTCCCCGCAGGGGGACAGGCAGGAGTGTATGTGGAGATCGCAGAAGTACTTGCCCATCCGCGTCTCACTCGTCCCTGAGGGTAAGCTCGTGTACCGCCACGCAGAGCTCGTACACCGACTTTCCCGATCCCAGTACCGTTATGCCGTTCTCAACCGCAGCCTCAAAGGCCTCGGGAAGCAGTTCCACGTTTTCCGCCAGTATGACGGCCGCGCAGTCCGTAAGGCTTGCGACGGCAATAACGTTCCTGTTGTTCATTATGGTTATCCAGAGTTCGTCAAAATGGACGTGGCTCATGGCCCGGCTGAGGAAATCCCCGGCATATACGCCGTTGAACTCCTTTTCCGGAAGGCTGACCCCGCTGCCGAGATTTATGACAGTCAGCTCAAGCGCCCTTACCAGTTTGTCCAGTGTCATGACAGTCCTCCGTCAGTTTTCTTTATTATCCTGTCCGGCGCTGGGCTTCAGCTTGTCGAACAGTGAGTTTTCCTTGTATTTGGCCAGCTGCTCGTGAAACAGCCTTCTCATGATCACGGTGCACTCGTCAGCCGTGGTCTCCCCTTTCACTATATCCTCGGCAAAGGCCATGCACGTGGGAGCCCCGCAGGAGCCGCAGTCCAGCTTGGGCAGGTTTTCCGTGATGGACTGGATGTCCTTCATCATCCTTCTCGCGGTCTTGTAGTCGTCCGAAAGAGGATTGTAGGGACGGTATTCCAGAACGTTTTCGTTGAAGAACTCGTCCGGGATCCACTCGCTGGCGGGCCTGTTGGGGGAAACGGGCAGATATCTCTTCAGTGCCTGGAGCCGCGCCTGGGCGATGTAGGCGTTTGCCACTGTCATGGCGCCGCCCACGCAGCCGCCGTTGCAGGCGTTCAGCTCAACGAAATCGATGTTCTTTATGTCCTCGTTGTCTATCTGGTCCAGCACCCTGATGCAGTTCTCGATGCCGTCCGCCGCCAGATACCTCTCATTGAATATGGCGGTGGATTCGCCCCCTGTGGACGCCCATCCTATGCCGATCATTCCGGCTTCAGTGGTCTCCTCCGGCTCTTCCCTCATCCTGTTCATGACGTCGATGAGCCTGAAGTACACGTCACGGATGGAGACTACCGCGTCTATGAAGTTTCTTTCCCCGGCGAAATCATTTTTCACGTAGCTGACCTTCGCGGGACAGGGGGAAATGAATATCACGCCTATATCGCTGTCGGAGAGCTCCGGATGCTCCTCTTTCGCCTTCTGCCTTGCCAGCCTCGCGGCGATGTCCACCGGAGGAAGGATGGGCATGATATTCTCGCAGAGGGAGGGATAGTTCATGCTGATCATCCTGACTATGGCGGGGCAGGCGGAGCTTATGATAGGTTTCTTTATGTCTTTTCTCTTTATGTACTGCCTGGTGTACGCGGATACCAGCTCGGCGGCGCAGGCCACCTCGTAAACGTCCGCGAACCCGATCTCCTTCAGTCCCCTGATGATGTATCCGATGTTCTCCATATTGTCGAACTGCCCGTAAAGGGACGGGGCCGGAAGGGCTATGGGGTATTTATAGTTCTTTATGACGGACAGATCGTCGTTCACCGACTTCTTCGCGTTGTAGGGGCATACCTTGATGCACTCGCCGCAGTCGATGCATCTGTCCTTGCTGATGACAGCGTGGCCGTCACGGATCCTTATGGCCTCCGTGGGGCACCTCTTCAGGCAGGTGGTGCAGCCCCTGCACTTCTCGAGCTCGAGAGATACCGAATGATTGTATTCCAAAAGGCTGCCCCCTTTCCGTCAGTTTCAGATATTGACCTTCATGGTTATGGTGGTGCCGACGCCGATCACCGTGTCGATCTTCATGTCGTCGGTGTATTTCTTCATATTCGGAAGTCCCATTCCGGCTCCGAACCCCAGGGCGCGGATATTGTCCTTGGCGGTGGAATATCCCTCCTGCATGGCCAGCTCGATATTGGGTATGCCGGGTCCCTGGTCCTTCAGTATAATTGTGATGTCATCGTCCCCCACCTCAACGTCGGCGACTCCGCCGTTGGCATGGATGACCATGTTTATCTCGCCCTCGTACATGGCGATGGCGACTTTCCTTATGACATCCGGAGACATGCCGAGCTGCCGGAGGCTCTTCTTCACGCTGTGGGAGGCCTGCCCGGCGGACTCGAAGTTCTCGCCGTCCACATCATAATGGAGCTTTATGGTCTCAGACATCTTCCACCTCTCTGCCGAGGCCGGCGTAGTAAAGGATGCCGCTGGCTTCGAAAGCGCGGCTGGCGGATCTCATAACAGCTATCCCGCAGTCTCTTGCCAGCTCTATCATTTCCTCTGACGGAGCCTTGTTCCTTACGAACACTATGCACACCATGTCCATCATGCTGGCGGTGCGGATGACCTGGGGATTCACGAGTCCGGTCAGAAGAACGCCCTGGTCCTTGACGAAGGCAAGAACGTCGCTCATCATATCGCTGCAGCACGCGGCGTATACGTCATGGTCAAGCATGTCCTCGCCGCACAGGAGTTCCGCGTCAAGAAGTTCCCTGATATCTCCGATCTTCATTTATGCTACCTCAAATACCGCTTATCTGTATTTCGCGATGATGCCTTCCACCATCTTGGGTTCCAGTCTGCCGTACACGTCGTCGCCTACCGTCATAACGGGAGCCAGGCCGCAGGCGCCGATGCATCTTGTGGCGTCAAGGCTGAATTTAAGGTCTTCGGTGATGCCGCCGGCGGGGATCCCCAGCACTTCCTGGAGCTTTTCCATGATCTTGCCGGAGCCTTTTACGTAGCACGCGGTCCCGAGGCATACGTTGACGGGATGCTCGCCCTTCGGGTTCAGAAGGAACATGGCGTAGAACGTAACGACGCCGTAAACTTCAGAGAAGGGTTTGCCGAGGCCTTCAGCTATCTCGTGCTGGACTTCCAGGGGGAGATATCCGTATATTTCCTGAGCAGCCTGAAGCACGGGCATCATGGCTCCGTCCTTGCCCTTGTACTGTTCGATGACAGCGTCGAGCTTCGCTTTCTGCTCCGGGGTACCTTTGAACTGAACTGTTGTCATGGGTTTCTTCATTTTGTGATCCTCCGAATATGTTGATTTCAGATTTTACTTTTTCAGATAAGCGGGGTCAGTTTTTCCCGCATACCGCTTCCACCTCGTCAGCGGTCTTTTCCAGGTAGTCGTTGTCCATGAGCTCTATGATGCCGTGATCCACCAGGGACGAAAGCTTCGGATCCATGGGGATCCTTCCGAGGAGCTTGATGCCGTACTGGCCGCATACCTCTTCAGCCTTTGACTCGCCGAACACCTTTATCTCCCGTCCGCAGTCCGGGCAGACGGCGTAGGACATGTTCTCCACCAGGCCTATCACCGGGATGTTCATCATCGCCGCCATGTTGATGGCCTTGCCCACTATCATGGAAACAAGATCCTGGGGAGTGGTGACCACGATCAGTCCGTCCAGCTTTATGGACTGGAATACCGTAAGAGGCACGTCGCCGGTCCCGGGAGGACAGTCGATTATCATATAGTCTATGTCGCCCCAGGCCACTCCCGACCAGAACTGTCTCACAGTGCCGTTGATGACCGGTCCCCTCCATACAACCGGGGCGTCCTCTTCCTCAAGAAGGGGATTCAGGGATATAAGCTTAATGCCTGTTTTGGTTTCAAGAGGTATCATGTCGTTTCCGTCCGACATTATCCTTCCCTTCGCGCCGAAGGCCTTGGGTATCGACGGACCCGTTATGTCAGCGTCCATTACCGCCACTCTGTTGTCTCTTCTCTGAAGAGCCACCGCAAGCATGGAAGCCACGATGCTCTTCCCGACTCCGCCCTTGCCGGAGATCACGCCTATCACGTGACGGATATCCGACTGCGGGTTCTGGGGATCGAATTCAGGTCTTCTGGACGAACAGTCCGCCGAACAGGTGGAACAGTCATGGGTGCATTCGTTGTTTTCTGCCATATCAAAATCCTTTCCAGGATGGTTCTTGCCATACCCGTTAATTATATCTCAGATCAATACCAAATTCAACTGAATTTTACGACATAATGACAGGTTTTTGACCAGTCATATTCGCTGTTTTTCACATATCCGTCTGTCATCATTCATCATCGTCGTCCCTGGCGACGCCCCTGACCCTTCTGCTCCATAGGATCACGGGGATCATTATCATGGCAGCGGCCGCGGCGGTGAGCGGAAGCGCCCAGAGGCCCCCCGGACCCGCTATGGCAAATGCCAGGACGGCTGAAATGAGGAGGGAGCCGCCGTAGATGCAGAGCTGGGTAACGCTTATACGTCTGAAGCTCACGTTTCCGGACCGTATCAGAAGCGACACGGATACCGCCAGTCCCAGGATCAGCGTTCCGCTCCAGATCACCGCCTTTGAAAGGTCTGTTGACAGAAACGCGCTGAACTTTGAATCAGAGACGGCTGACACGAGCACGGCCCACAGCACCGGCACGGCCCCCCACACCGCCCCGTACAGCAGCGGAAGGAATACCGAATCCACTATACTGACCGGAGTCTTTCTGAACAGATGCTCCGATCTGAAGGAAAAGGCGATAGCCAGAACCAAGAGCCAGTCGACTATGACGCCCCAGGTCAGGATGAGAGCCGGGGATATGGCGGTGTAGTCGAATATGAGGCTCAGTATCATGAACACAAGTTTCGCCGCGTGTGAGGCGAAGATATACCGTTTTGACGTCTCCACGGCACCGATTATGTGCCTTGCCACGGAAACGGTCTCCACCGCTCCGATGAACCCGCCGTACCCAGGAACGGTGTTCCTGCGGTCGGAGGTTATCACGGCCGAGCATACCCTTCCTACCGCGTCAGGCATGTTCCTGTATCCGATATTGTCTATAACGATCGAGGCGTCGGCCTGGGAAAGGGAGGGAGTGCCGGTGCCGGCGGCGCCTGCCGCCGTGAAGCACTGCTCCTCGTCATACTCACCGGAATCCGAGGCCTTTTCCTTTATCTTTTTGAAGGCGCTGAGGAATATGTTCCTCGTGTAGTTGTCGTTGTATCCCGAGCAGTCTATAAGGCAGGGCTCTTCCTTCAGCATGTCGAAATCCAGACCGTCGAAATCGGCGAGCTTCACTGTCCTTACGGGATCCTTCCTGGAAGACAGCCTGGTCCCTCCCGACGCGCTCAGAGGCTCCTCGGACAGGATGAAAGCGGAGATCCCCGACTTTCCCAGCCTTTCCAGGTAGTCTCCGGCCTCAAGGGTTCCCTCTCTTTCAGGCTCCCTGGCGATGGCCATGTATCCCACGAAGACCATGTACTGGTTCAGAAGCGACGGCCGGTCGATCCTCTGGTAGTTGACGTCCTTCATGCAGACTCCAATTATGCGGGACGAGTATTTTTCCAGTTCCAGGCACCTGTTCCTGAGCCTTTCGACCATGTCTTCCGGAAAAGGCTCCGGTCCGTTTCCGCGGTCTATGTAACCGCAGCACTCCAGGACATCGCCTATCTCACCGCAGGTGACGGCGAACAGTCTTCCGGAGTCGGTGGCTATGGATGTGTCGAGTTTTCCCGAAAAAGCGGTGGAGCTTTCGGCGTGGTCCAGGACCGCGCATTGCGCCAGGATCCCCTGCCCCGTCACACGTTTGTAATACGCGCAGCAGCGCTCCACGGTCTCCCCGTTCCTTGAAAGTTTCGCGTATTCCCTGTCCTTCGCCAGCACGGTCTTTCCGGCCATGGTGGCAAGGCTCGCCAGCTCAAGAAGCTTGTCCAGGTCCTTTGACTGGCCCGGTATCACGGGAGCCTTCTCCCGGTCCGTTTCCGTGTCTGTGTCTTTTCCCGTCTCATCTTTCTCAGCATCCCCGCCGCCGGAGAAATCCCTGAACGCGCTGCTTACGATCTCCACGTTTCCCGATCTCAGGAAATCCGTGCCGCACACCACGAGATGATCCGTGTCCGATATGTCAGAGATCTTTCCGAAATCCCTGAATTCAAGGCTGGTCTCGCTGTCTTTGCCGAAAAGCCTGCCGCTGCGCCTGATGGACACCGCGAGAGCCATAAGGGCCGAATCCCGCAGCAGGTTACCCGCAGCCAGCCCCGCCGTGATCAGCAGGGACAGAAGGACCCTTATCCCGTCGGTGATGCCCACCGTGAATATGGTGGCCACGAGAAGCAGCAGGGTGGCGGCAATGACGCCCAGACCCAGATACCTGCCGAATTTTGAAGCATTTTCGATGTATGATACCGTCCTGTGATCGCTTACGTCGATGCTGCCCCTGCTTGATACCACAAGGGATCTCTTTCCGCATCCGGTGGCCACTATCCTGGCCGCGCCGGAGACGAGGACAGATCCGGCGAACAGCATGTTCGACCTGAACTCGCAGGGGACCACCGTATTGCCGTCCGTGGTTATGACCGTATCGAACTTGTGGACCTGGGACTTGTTGCTGGTGACGCCCTTCTCGGAAACTGTGGCGTCAAAGTCCGACACCACCCTGCCGTCGCAGGGCACCGTCTCCCCGGCTTCGATGAACACGATATCGCCGGGCACCAGCTCCACGGCGGAGATGCATACGACCTTTCCGTCCCTGAGGACGGTCGCCGTCGGTATCTTCGCGTCCTCGCTGCCCTCTATTATCCTTACGGAGGTGAATCTCACCAGCATGTGGATGACGAAACCGATGACCAGCACCACCGCCATGTACACTGTTTCGGAACCCTGTACGAACAGGGCCGAGATTATGACGGCTATAAAGAGAAGGAGAACAGCTATGTCGAACAGGGAATCAACTATGACGTTCTTCGCCGATGTGGTGGAGACGTGCCATATGCTGTTTTTTCCGTACCGCTTTCTGCGGTTCTCGGCCTCCTCCGATGAAAGCCCCTTGAACATGTCGGTCTTGAATGCCTCCACGACCTTTTCGGTACTCATCAGATGCCATGAATTCCTGTACTTCATAACTGTTTCTCCGGAATATTATGAATTGCTTTATGTAAGCGCCAAAACTATCTGAGTATTATCCTCTCCCCGTCGCTGTCAACGGTGACCTCGGGAAGATCTCCCCTCATCTGCACCAGCTTTTCGGCGAGCCTGTCCTCGATATTGAGCTGTATGAAGCGTCTCATGTTGCGGGCGCCGTATTTCTCCGAATATGACTGCTCCGCCACAAACAGCGCGCAGGCCTCTGTGAAGGTGGCTGAGATGCCCTTCTTCTGAAGCACCGCCCCGAGATCCTTCAGCATGATGTCCGCGATGCCCCGGAAGTTCTCCTTTGAGAGCGGGTTGAACGTAATGATCTCATCCACGCGGTTCAAAAACTCCGGTCTCAGGAACTCCTCGAGAGCTTTTTTTGTCTTGTCCTCGAACATGGCTTTCGGGCTGGTCGCGAACCCGGGCTTGTTCTGGGCGTAGGTGCTGCCGGCGTTGGTGGTCATCACGATTATGGTATTGCAGAAATCCACCTGCTTGCCGTGGGAATCGGTTATGATCCCGTCGTCCAGTATCTGCAGCAGTATATTCATCACGTCCGGATGGGCCTTCTCGATCTCGTCGAAGAGGATCACCGAATACGGTCTTCTCCTGATCTTTTCGGTAAGCTGCCCGGCGTCGTCATAGCCCACGTATCCCGGAGGGGATCCGACGATCCTTGAAACGGAGAACTTGTCCATGTAGTCGCTCATGTCAAGGCGTATCAGGGTCTCGGGAGTCGAGAAGAGATCGTCCGCCAGAAGCTTCACCAGTTCCGTCTTTCCGACGCCGGTAGGTCCGGCGAAAATGAAGGAAACGGGCTTTCTCTTGTAGGACACGCCGGTCCTTGCCCTGCGCACGGCCCTGGCTACGGCGGAGACCGCCTCGTCCTGGCCCACGAGCCTTTCCTTTATCCTGCTCTCCAGCCCCTCCAGCCTCTCGTAGTCCGAAGCGGCTATGGTGGAGGCAGGGATCCCGGTCCAGATCTCTATGACGTCAGCCAGATCGCTGTCCTTCATGGTCACCTTCCGGCATATCTCGTCCAGTTCCGCCAGCCTGCCCTCGATCCGCATCTCCTCGGCCTTCATCTCGGAAAGGTTCCTGTACCTCTCCTCTATCTGATCGGAAGTCAGCTTTGAGGAATCCTGGCTGTTGATCTGGGACTCAAGCTCGGTCATGGCCTTCGCCAGCACAACTTTCCTGTCAGCCAGGGAATGGCGCTCGTTGATCTCCGGAGAGTGGACGGAAATGTGGGAAGCGGCCTCGTCCATCAGGTCTATGGCCTTGTCCGGCAGGAATCTGTCGGTAATGTATCTTTCGGCGAGAAAAGCGGCGGTCTCAAGGACAGAGTCGCTGATATTCACGCCGTGGTATTCTTCGTAGTACTTCTTTATGCCGCACAGTATCTTCACGGTCTCGGCCACAGAGGGCTCGTCGACCTTCACGGGCTGGAACCTTCTCTCAAGGGCCGAATCCTTCTCTATGTACTTTCTGTATTCCGTAAGGGTGGTGGCGCCGATTATCTGGATCTCGCCCCTTGAAAGAGCGGGCTTCAGGATATCGGCCGCGTTCATGCTGCCCTCGGCGTCCCCGACGCCCACGATATTGTGGACTTCGTCGATGACAAGGATAACGTTTCCCTTCGCCTTTACGTCATTCAGAAGTCCCAGTACCCTTGACTCGAACTGTCCTCTGAACTGGGTGCCGGCTACCAGGGCCGTCAGGTCCACGAGGCATACGTCGCAGTTCTTGAGCTTGTACGGCACGTCGTCCCGGGCGATCCTCTGGGCAAGGGCTTCCGCGATGGCGGTCTTGCCCACCCCGGGCTCCCCTATGAGGCAGGGATTGTTCTTCTGGCGCCTGCAGAGTATCTGGATCACCCTGTCCAGTTCCCTGTCACGGCCCACGATGCTGTCAAGCCTGCCCTCCCGGGCCCGCTCGGTGAGATTCGTGGTATATCCGCCGAGGAACTTGTATACAGGCTCTTCCTTCTCTCCGTCCTTCTTTTTCCCTTTTCCTTTTTTCGTATCGCTCTGGCTGCCCTGCTGGGCGGATCCCATGAGCTTTGAAAAATCCACAAGAGGGGCGCGGCCCATCTCGTCGGGCATGTTCAGCTCGCCCGTTTCCATAAGAGCCTGCATCTCCTCGTTGAGTCTGTCTAATGTTTCATCGTCAAGACCGGTCTGCGTGATTATGTCGTCAAGGGGCTTTATGCCCAGTTCCTTGGCGCATTTGATACAGAACCCCTCGGTCGTGTCTTGGCCGTCCTTTATGGTCTTGATGAACACGACGGCCGGTTTCTTTTTGCATCTTGAGCAGATTATCATATTTCTTACAATTTACAGCCGCAGCTGGGTGCGTCCTTTCCTAACAGGTATGCCCTGCTATATCCTTGTCATTCATTCTGATCCGTCCAGGGCCGGAAAAGCTTTCCGGGATTGAGTATTCCCGCGGGGTCGAATGCCTTCTTGATGCCTTCCATTATCTGAGTCTGCCTTGAGCCGCAGGCTCTTTCCATGTATTCCATTTTCGCGAAGCCTATGCCGTGCTCCCCTGAAACGGTGCCGCCCATGCTACCCGCTTTTTCGTACATGAGATCGAATGCTTTCCCAAGCTTCTTCTTCCACACATCAGAGGGAAGGTCGTCCCTGCAGATATATATGTGCAGGTTTCCGTCGCCGGCGTGCCCGAAGCTTGGTATCCTGATACCGAGCTCCGCAGCCACGCTGTGGGTGTATTTTATGAAATCGGCCACCCGGCTCCTGGGCACCACAACGTCGCACTCGTCCATTTCCGTAGTCGACGCCTTTATCGCCTCCAGGAAAGCGCCCCTCGCCTTCCAGACGGACTCCTTCCTTTCGTCCGTGTCCACGAGATACGCGTCACAGGCCCCCAGATCCAGGCACAGCTGCGCCACGTGATCCAGCTCGCTGTCCACATACGCGGCGTCGGATCCGTCCACCGTAAGGAGAAGGTACGCCGGTGATCTGGTGTCCGGGAATTTCTTTCCCAGGTAGTCCTCGGCAAAAAGCACGGTATCCCTCTCGAAAAACTCTATAGCAGTCAGGGATGCCCTGCTCTTTATTATTCCGGGCACTGCGGATATCCCGTCCTCGGCGGAGCCGAAGGGGACCAGAAGGCTTTTTGTGACCTGAGGCAGCGGAACCAGTTTCAGCACCGCCTCGGCTATTATCCCCAGGGTGCCCTCAGACCCGATCATCAGGTTCATGAGGCTGTATCCCGTGCTGTTCTTGACGATCTTTCCGCCCAGTTTCTGCACGGAACCGTCGGCCAGGACCACGGTAAGGCCTCTCACGTAGTCCCTTGTCACTCCGTATTTCACGGCTCTCATGCCGCCGGCGTTGGTGCTGATGTTGCCGCCTATGGTGGCGGACTTCTCCCCGGGATCGGGGGGATAGAGGAGGCCGTGCTCCTCGCAGTAGGCCGCCAGGTCCATCAGAAGGACTCCCGGCTGCACCGTCACCGTAAGGTTCTCCTCGTCAAGCTCGAGGATCCTGTTCATAAGGACTGTCTCCAGCATTATGCCGCCGTGAAGGGCCACCGAGCCCCCCACCAGTCCTGTTCCGCTTCCCCTGACGACCACCGGCAGGTTCCTGCCGCTTGCGTATTTCATTACTTCGGATATCTCATCCGCCGAGGTCACCTTCACCAGGATGTCCGGCATGCTCGTGATGCCCCCCAGCTCGTCATGGCCGTAGTCGGGGGCTATATCCCCGCGGAAGAGCACTCTTTCGGGGGAGACGGCGGACCTGAGATATTCCGCGTCGCGTTCCGAGACACAGTTATACATTGCGGTATTCCTCCGCTTTTTCCAGAAGTTTCGGGACGATCCCGTAAAGATCTCCCACGAACCCTCTGTGGGCTACACTGAAGATAGGGGCGTTCCTGTCGCTGTTCACGGCGATTATGACGTCTGAATTCCTCATTCCGGCTGCGAACTGGACCGATCCCGATATCCCCAGGGTTATGATCAGTTTTGGCTTCACTGTCCTGCCTGACAGTCCTATCTGCCTTCTCGGGTCGAACCATCCGGCCTCCACAAGGGGCCTGGTACAGGCCAGCTGGGCTCCCAGGGCTTTCGCCAGATCCGAAGCCAGGCGGATGTCGTCCTTTGACTTCAGGCCCCTGCCCACAGCCACTATCACCTCAGCGTCGGAAATGTCGATCTCCTCGGGCTTCGGCAGGATACTTATGATCTCCGTGCTCCCCGAGAGCATGTCCCCGGTCACGTCCATCATGACGATCCTGCCGTGGGGGAGCTGTTTCTCGGGAGCTGAGAAGATCTTGTACCTGACGGTGCAGAACTGCGGGCGGGTTCCAGGCGTCACGATCCTCGCCATGATGTTCCCGCCGAAGGCGGGCCTGATCTGGACGAGATCCGTGTTTTCCTTCATTTCGAGCATGGTACAGTCAGCGGTAAGCCCTGCGCGGACCCGGGCGGCCACCTTCGGAGCAAGAGACCTGCCCCTGGAAGTGGCCCCCACCAGGATCGATGAAGGTTTCACCTTTTGGATGAAGTCAGTAAATGTGGCAGCAAATGGGCTTATAATAAAGTCGGTGAAGACTTTATTGTCGTAAACGTAAACAGCGTCGGCTCCGTACTCAAGGAGCTGCTCCGCAGCGTCCCCGGTGCCGCTGCCTATAAGGAGCGCGTACACCGGATGGCCGGTCACGGACGCCAGTTCCCTGGCTTTGCCCAGCAGTTCAAGGGATACCGGGTGCACCCGGCCGCTGTTCTTGCCCCTTGAGCAGTATTCGGCGTATACGGCAATGCCGCGCCAGAGGTCCTTGTTTATTCCCGAAGTCTTTTCCTCTTCAAAGGTCACTGCTCCCGGAGGGCCGTTCTTCACGCACAGCCTGCACATCCTGCAGGCGGGCCCGGCGCTGAGCTCCCCTTTTTCGTATGAAAAGGCGCCGAAGGGGCACAGTTTCATGAGCGCGTCCGCTTCCTTCGGTGTTATTCTGTCATTATGCACTACGATTCCCATGGCGTCCCTCAAAGAAACTTTCTTTCCCTCAGCCAGGAGCACAGCTCTCCGGCCAGTTCGTCGCCGCTGCCTTCGGAGATCTCGCGGTCGCAGCGGGACTCGGGCGGGAATATCTTCTCGACTCTCGTGGGGGAACCCTCGAGTCCGCATCTTTTAAGATCTATGTCGAGATCCGAGGCTGTCCAGACAGTCACGGCGCCGCTGCCGCAGGCGAGTTTTCTCCTGTAGGAGGGGAGCCTCGGGGTGTTGGCGTCCTTGTCTATGGTTATAAGGCAGGGATATCTCATTTTCTGGATCATGATGACGTCGTCCATATTTACGGTCACCCTGATCCCGTCCTCTTCCGGTTCAGCCTCCGTAACGTTCGCCGCGTGCTCTATTCCCAGCTGCTCCGCCAGCTCCGGCCCTACCTGGGCCGTGTCTCCGTCCGTGGTCTGCTTCCCGCAGATTATAAGATCGAAGGGCCCTGTCTTCATAACGGCGCGGCTCAGCGTGTAGCTGGTGGCCTGCACATCAGATCCGGCGAATTTCCTGTCGGAGACAAGGTAAGCGCTATCGGCTCCCATGTACACCGTTTCAAGAAGGGACGCTTCAGCCTGGCCCGGGCCCATGGACAGAGTCCTGATCCTGACTTTCTCCGGTTCCGGGGACAGTTCCCTGATCCTGAACGCCGCCTCCAGGGCAAAAAGGTCGTAAGGGTTGAGTTTTCCGGCGTGGCCGTCTCTTTTCAAGACTCCCGTGACGGGATCGACCTCGACATTCGCGGTGCCGGGCACCTGTTTGACGCATACGATTATATCCATTGCAGCGGTCCTGCCGTCCTTTTCAGAATTAATTGTTATGGAGTTATGGAGTACAGCGCTATGCAAGCAGCTTGATGATCATCGAGAGCAGGTTGTGCTCGTACAGGAATTTGCATATGAACGTATCCTGAAGGTTGAATGACCCGAACACGCCCGGAGCCACCACCCTGAGGTTGTTCATGAGAGCCACCAGGACTATGCACAGGAGCCATGCCACCAGCGCCCCCTCGATGACGCCCAGAAGAAAGCCGAATATCTTGTTCGCCGTGCTGAGGACCGGGGCCTTGAATATGCCGTTCAGTATGGCGGTGATGAGTTTAAGCACGATGAATGCCCCGATGAATATGAGCACGAAGGCGATTATGGACGACAGGCTCAGTGATGTCTTCCCCGCGACGGAATCCGCGACTCCGTCCACGGTATCCTTTGACACGCCGGTGAGGCCTCTGATCTGGTCAACGAACTCATTGATCTTCGTACCGTACCTGTTCAGCATGGACATAAGATCCTGGGGCGCGTTCTCGCCCAGGATCGCCTCCGCCAGCTTGTCAAGGTTGAAAAGGCCGCTTCCCGCTCCCACGTCCAGGGAAAATCCCTGAAGGGTCGTGGAAATGTCTCCGGATATCCTGTCAAGCATGAATCTCTCGTTTATGATGTTGGCCAGAGAGGGTGTGAACGCGTAGGCCACGATGCCCGACGCGACTGTGGACACCAGAGCCATAAAGGATTTTATGAAGCCCCTTCTGGCCGCCGTCCACAGTATCAGAACAAATACTATCAGTATAATGGCGTCTATAACAAAATTCATGGATCTCCCTCCTTCGATGTCAGAGACGGATTCTGGATCTTTCGGGTATATCTTCAGTTATTTGTTTCGAAAAAAGCTCTTTCGGCGGATTTTTCACGGCATATGAGGATGCCCCTGTTCATGGGGATGATGTCCAGAACGTTCCCGCCGGCGTCGATCTCGTCCGCGGATGTCTGCTTCAGTCTTATTATCTTCTCGTGGGTCCTGATATATGCCAGGCATTCATCAGGGTTCATGCTGGCGTATACCCCCCGGATCCTGATCTTTGAGACCGTGTCGTGGACCACGGATCCCGTGGAGGTGTCGAACACCACTATCCTGTTGCTGTTTTCCATCATGTCCGATGAAGTCACTATGACAGTGAATACGTTCCCGGCGTCGGCGTACCTGATCTCTTCGGCACCGGTCCGGTACTGCCCGGTCTCCGCGCCGGACGTGTCTATGAACACGACGCGGTCCGTTGTGACGAGTATGAAACCGTAGGTAGTCCTGAACAGCTTGATGGGCATCGAACCCTTGTATGTGAGAGTCGACAGGGGATCCTGGGAGCCCCGCCTGAGGATCTGCACTTCGCAGTCAAGGTCTGATCCCGTGGGCACGGCCGACGCCAGGGCGAAGACCTTCCCGTCTGAAGAGACCGCGCAGTCCGTTACGTAGCTGTCCTTGTTCACCGACATGACAAGCTTGAACGCGGGAGAGTAGAGGTCGGCCGTGTACCTTGTGGTCTTGCCCCGGTGCACCACCAGGAACGTTCCCTCGTCAGATGTGTCGGCCGATACTATGTCGCCGTCGGCCTCCCTGGATATCACTTCGGTGAACTGGTTATACAGGGAGTAGCCCCTGCCTCCCAGGTCGTAGATCATCATGTATTTGCCGGAGGGCTTCATAACGGGATCCGCGAACCCCACCTCCTGGGTCGTGACGATGTCACCCGAATCGTTGTAGTACGTGTACCTTACATTGTTTATCACGGATACTCCGCCCCTGTAGCCGGAGAACTTCGTTCCCTCGCTGCCGTTGTAGACTATTGCTGTGATGGAGCTGTCCTCCCCGGACCCGATGGCCGAAAAATCCCGGACCAGGTATTTCAGGTTCCCGTATGTGATATAGTCCCCGAAGAAGATGTACACGCCCGCGATGTAAACAAGAAGCAGGGCCAGGAACACTATTCCCGCCAGCAGGTAGGTCCGCCCGACCTTCTTATAGTATCTGTTTATGTTTGGACCGAGCTGGCCCACTACGGATATCTGCTTTTCTCTTCTGTTTTCCACAGCGCGCCGCTCCTTTCCGGATCATTAAGGTATTTTTTCTCCTGATTCAAAGAGAGATCCACCGGGTACCGCCCGGGTACATGACCTCCGCCAGGTACAGGCCGCAGGCAGGTGCAGTCCTTCCGGCCGCGTCCCTTGAGGCCGCCAGGATTACGCTCTCCATGCTGCCGGGATCGAGGGTGCCCCGGGCCATGTCGGCCAGGGTGCCCGTGATGATCCTCACCATGTTGTAAAGGAATCCGTCGGCCGTGATCCTCAGTTCAAGGATCCCGTTCCTGCGCCCGATAAAGCATTCGGTGACCGTTCTCGTGCAGTCTTCGATCTTTGACCCGGAAGCCATGAACGATCTGAAATCGTGCTTTCCCACAAGGGCCGAGGCCGCTTCGTTGAGAAGCGGTATCCTTGTGTCGTCTATCCTGTATCCCAGTTCCCAGATCCTGTCCTTCATGAGGGGATCCCTGACGACGCTGTCATGGATCATGTATATGTAGGTCTTGGACAGGGCAGAATACCTTGGATGAAAATCCGGTCCCGCCTCAGCCTCGCCCGTTATCTCAATATCCCGGGGAAGATACGGCGCCATCGCCCTGTGGAACTTTCCCAGGGGGATGTCCATATCCGAACCGTCGCAGGTCTCGACGGTGACGCAGAATCCAAGGGCATGGACCCCGGTGTCGGTGCGGCTGCATCCGGTCACGAGGCACTTTCTGCCCAGGCATTCCGAGAATGCCCCGGTCAGGGTCCCCTGGACCGTGGGCACGTCAGGCTGGTACTGGTATCCTCGGTATGCCGTGCCGTCGAATGATATTCTTAGAAGTACTTTGTTCATATGGAGAATGTGTACACGGGGAGGAATATGTTCAGAAGGACCACCGCCGCCCCGATCAGGATTATGACCCCGAAGAAGATCCAGTCTTTCGCGTTAGTCTTCGGCACGTTCATCTTCGTCCTTCCCTCTCCGCCTGTGTAGCATCTGCACTCCATGGCTACGGCAAGCTCGTCGGCTCTTCTGAACGCGGACACGAAGAGAGGTATCAGGATGGGTATCATTGCTTTCGCCCTCTTGATGAGGCCGCCTGAGGAGAAATCCGCGCCTCTCGCGGTCTGGGCGTTTATAATCTTTCTGGTCTCGTCTATAAGGGTGGGTATGAATCTCAGGGCAATGGTCATCATCATGGCGAACTCGTGGACCGGCACATGGATGAGTTTAAGAGGCTTCAGCAGGCTCTCCAGGGCGTCGGTCAGGGCCAGGGGCGTCGTGGTGTATGTAAGGAACACTGAAGTCGCTATGATCAGCACTATGATCCTGAAAATGATGATGCCCGCGTTGAATATGCCTTCCAGGTAAATGGATATTATCCAGAACTGGACCAGCAGCGTGTCGCCCTTGAACCATAATATGTTTATCAGCGCCGTGAAAATGATGATGAACAGAAGCGGCTTCATGGCCTTTATCATCATCCTGACCGGTATGCGGGTCATTATGACGAACACTGTTATTGAGACAAATATGAGAGCGAAGGCCGTCAGGCTCTTGGCCAGGAAGATCGTGACAATAAAGAGTATGGAAGTTATGATCTTTATCCTGGCGTCGAAACGGTGGAACAGCGAATCGCCTTCGATATACTGCCCGAATGTGATGTCAGATCTCATTTATGCAAAATCCGCCTTTCTGCGGAACCCTATTCAGTGTTTTGTTCTTTCCAGCTCAAGGATCTTGTCCACGGCGTAATCCACCGTGTAGACGTCAAGCCCTATGTCGGCTCCGGCCTTCTGCATGAGCCGGGCGATCTTCGTGATCTGGGGCACGTCAAGGCCCACGGATGACAGCAGCTCAGCCTCCGAGAACACCTCGGCGCATGGTCTGTGCATGAGGATCTTCGCGTTGGCCATGACTATCAGGTCGTCGCAGTACAGCGCCATGTCCTCCATGCTGTGGCTGACTATGATGACGCATGTTCCCTTTTCCCTGGAGAATTTTTTTATCCCTCCCAGGATCTCCCTGCGTCCCGCGGGGTCAAGGCCCGCCGCGGGCTCATCCAGAATGAGCACCTCCGGATCCATGGCAAGGACGCCGGAGAGCGCCACTCTTCTTTTCTGTCCTCCCGAAAGATCAAAGGGGGATTTGTCAAGGACCTCGGGGTCAAGTCCCGCGAATCTGGCGGACTCCTCCACTCTTTTCTTTATCTCTTCCTTTGAGAGGCCCATGTTTTTCGGCCCGAAACCGATATCCTCCCGGACGGTGTCGGCGAAGAGCTGGTGCTCCGGATACTGCATGACCAGCCCGACCTTGAACCTGACGTCGCGGATCTTCTTGGGTTCCTTCCAGATATCGGTGCCGTCGATGAGAACTGTGCCGGAATCGGGTTTAAGGAGGCCGTTCAGAAGCTGGACCAGAGTGGACTTCCCGGAACCGGTATGTCCTATCAGGCCGGTTATCCCGCCTTCGATCCTGAAGCTTATGTCGTCAAGAGCCTTCTTTGCGTTCTTCATGCTCTTGTTGTATGTAAAAGACACGTTTTTCAGTTCAACTGTTGCCATATCCTGTCAAATTCCTCTGTTAAGGTAAGCTGAGATGATCTCTGCGCATTCCTCTTCCGAATAGGCTCCGTACGGAATGTCCAGGCCTGCCCTGTTCAGCTTGTACATGAGCTCCGTTGACTGGGGCACGTCAAGATCTATTTCCCACAGCATCCCGGGATCGGAGAATATTTCCTTCGGCGTCCCCTGCGCCACGGTCCTGCCTTCGTCCATGACGATTATCTCGTCGGCGAGGGACGCCTCGTTCATATAGTGCGTGATCAGGATTATAGTCATTCCCTTTTCGCGGTTCAGCCTCTGTATTATCGCCATGACCTCCCGGCGCCCCACCGGGTCCAGCATCGCTGTGGACTCGTCGAAAATGATGCACTTCCGCTCCATGGCGATGACGCCCGCGATGGCGACTCTCTGCTTCTGGCCGCCCGAAAGGTTTGCGGCGTGGAACCGGGCGTACTCGGTCATGCCCACGTCTGAAAGCGCCTTGTCGACCCTCTCCCTTATCTCTTTCGGGGGAATGCCGAGATTCTCGCATCCGAAGGCCACGTCCTCTTCCACCACGGTAGCAACGATCTGGTTGTCCGGATTCTGGAACACCATGCCGATATCGCGGCGTATCTTCATTATATCCTCGTCCGTTACGTCGTCGGACGTCATGTCGCGGCCCATGATCTCAAGTTTTCCCCCGGAAGGCTCCTCTATCATGCACAGCAGCTTCGCGAGGGTGGACTTTCCGGATCCGTTATG
>JAFTCY010000107.1 GCA_017454465.1 Clostridia bacterium | reverse complement strand
TGTCAGATTACCGCCGCAAGACGGTCAGCTTGCTTATGGTCATTGCGGCTCTGAGCCCTGAGAAGTAGCGGTATCAGAACGGTTTGCCTATGTTCCATGCTCTGTGTGACATTTCCACATTTCTCGCATTCCATCCACCCGTCCGTCTCTTCCAGATACAGACCGCGGTTCACTGTCCCACATGCCGGACAGCGTAAGTCGTATGACTTCATGGGTCAACCCCTCCCTTCGGGTTGCCTGAATATCAGGCAGATTGAACGTCGCAGCTTAAAGCGCCTTGATGACATGCTGGGCAATTCCTTGTACAGTGAGCTCTTTTACTAGGATCCGTTTGTCCGGATACTTTTCCTGATTCTGATACAACAGGACCACATAGTGGGAATCGGGATCGATCCCGTCGTACTTCTTCAGTGTATTGGAGCCCGTCTCGTCCAGCGCGACAACGATGTCACCGATATGTGCTTCTTGCTGCTTTCTGATAACGACCATGTCCCCGTCTTCAATGCCCGCATCCACCATCGAATCGCCAGACGCTTTCAGGATGTAGAATTCACCCTTCCCGAAAAGGGACACGGGGAGGCTGACATACTCCTGAATGTTCTCTTCTTCCTCCTCCGGCGTTCCACATGGGATAACTCCTACGACTGGTGCCGGAACAGTGCTGTCCGAGAACTTGCTGATCATCCGCGTCATAATGGTTCGAGACGCACCATCGTAACGCAGCATACCGAGATCATTCATGGCAACCAGGTAGCGATAGGAGGTTGTCTTGGCAATACCGACGCCCTCAGCGATCTCTTTCACTGAAGGGGCAGTGTGCCTCTCGCTATAGTACTGATCAACATAGGCGCTGATTTCATTCATCAGCTTCTGGCTCTTGGATCTCATGGCGGAATTCCTTTCATTGATTCTATCGAGAACGGTTCGTTCCAGATAAGGCTATTATACTCAGGATTCGGGAGATTTCAATAGGGTGGAAGGCAGTTTTTGCTCCAGATAGGCACGTTGACGGTTGCAGGCGTCAACGCAGAAAAAGAGGCCCGAGAGTTAACTTCCTCTCAGGTCTCTTGCGTGCCTATTTATGTGATTCTAATCGTCAAATATTGTATCTATCATTTCCATCTCATCGACCCAAGACGGATCATATTTGGAGCCCTTCATAGGCAAGCCACAGCGAGGACAAGTTCTGTACGGCTTGTCCGTCCGGGATCCGCATGCCGAGCATTCATACTCGTCTCTGCGGAAGAGATGGGTTTTCTGGATCCAGTGAGCTGATTTCTTTTTCATTGCTTGCCCCGAATAGTTTATCCGGCCATTTTATCTCGCCATTTATCCAGCCAGTAATGGCCGAGTATCATACCTTCTCCGCCGCCTTCAGGACCATTTCTTTATACTGTTCCTTCACTTCTGCCGGTCCGTTGATCACCACGTCCCCTTCAAAGCCGAACACCCAGCTGAAGAAAACGCTGCTGACAACAACATCCACTTCGGCCCGGAAGTTCTCCATGTCATAGGCATAGGTGATGACGTCCTTCCCGAATTTGTCCATAATCGCATCCATCAGATCGTTCTTGCAGATGAGATCCACCGTCGTATAGTCGGTTCCATACATTCGGAAGCTTGTCTGAAGATACTTCTCAAAATCAAAGCCTGCCGGGAAAGAGAGAGCATCCTCATCCAGGATATC
>JAFTCY010000106.1 GCA_017454465.1 Clostridia bacterium | reverse complement strand
TGTAATGCAAATCATCAGAAGAAGGTTTTGGCATGATCTCATTGTTTGTTTCTTTCGCGGTTCTGATCATCGGGTATTTCGTATACGGCAAAGTAACGGAAAAGATATTCTCGCCCGACAGCAGGCCCACGCCCGCTGTATCAAAAGCTGACGGAGTCGACTTCGTTCCCATGAAGACCTGGAAGGCGTTTCTGATACAGCTTCTCAACATAGCCGGAACGGGGCCCATATTCGGGGCGCTGATGGGCGCCGTGTTCGGGCCTGTGGTGTTTCTCTGGATAGTCCTGGGATCGATCCTTGGCGGAGCCGTACACGATTACATGAGCGACATGATAAGCCTAAGACATGACGGCGCGTCCATAGCTGAACTTTCAGGCACCTACCTCGGAAAGGCCGCGAAGATCATAATGCGCATCTTTTCCGTCCTTCTCCTGGTACTGTGCGGCACTGTATTCGTGACCAGCCCCGCGGGACTGCTGGACCGGCTGACGCCCGGGTGGATGAACGGAACGTTCTGGACCATCGTCATCCTCATATATTATCTGCTGGCGACTCTCTTGCCGATAGACAAGCTCATCGGAAAGCTGTATCCCGTGTTCGGCGTTCTCCTTATCGTAATGGCCGGAGCCATCATAGGAGGCATCATCTTTTCCGGCGGAAAATTCACGATCCCTGAGATAACTCTTTCTGATCTTCATCCCGACGGCACGCCCATATGGCCATATATGTTCGTAACAGTGGCATGCGGAGCCGTTTCAGGGTTCCATGCGACCCAGTCTCCCATGATAGCGAAGTGCATCACTTCAGAGAAAAAAGGCAGGATGGTCTTCTACGGCGCCATGATCAGCGAATCAGTGATAGCTCTCGTGTGGGCTGCTGCCGGCGTCGCCTTTTACGGCACGACGCAGATGCTGAATGAAGCCCTCGCCGGCGGAGCCTCCAATGTCGTCTATGAGATCTCTACAGGAGTGCTCGGCACATTCGGCGGGATCCTTGCCGTAGCGGGAGTCGTCATCTGTCCCATCACCTCCGGAGACACCGCGTTCCGCAGCGCCAGACTTATCCTTGCTGAAACGTTTCACCTGGACCAGAAAAAGCTCCGGAACCGTCTGTTCATCACCGTGCCGCTGCTTCTTGCGGGAGGTCTTCTTACATGGTATGCCACAGCAAGGTCAGACGGGTTCCAGATCGTATGGAGATATTTCTCCTGGAGCAACCAGACTCTCGCGATGATAGCTCTGTGGGTAGCGACCGCGTACCTCATGAAAAAAGGCAAATACCGTTTCGGTTCACTTCTTACAGCTGTTCCGGCTTCGTTCATGACGGCTGTCAGCGTAACATATATCCTGATGGCTGAAGAAGGGCTGCGCCTGGAATCATATATAGCGTATATAATCGGTTCGGCCATAGCCGTGGGCGTCCTTCTGGGATATTTCGTTATCCTCACGCGAAAACTGGTAAAAGAGCACCGCAGTGTCAAAACAGCTAACGTCAGCTGAGTACCCGCTGCATACAAAGGGAAAAGCCGCGGAGGTCCGTTCTGGGATCTTCGCGGCTTAGTTATTTCATTTTCCTGCCATCATCCGTGCCATACAAAGAACACGTCGCTGAAGACGGCCATTATGATCCCGGCGGCTATGACGCCAAGGGATATGGTCGGAATGGCGTTCTTGAGTCTCAGGTCCATCATCGCGGCAACGAGAGCCCCTGTCCAGGCTCCTGTGCCGGGGAGAGGTATCGCCACAAGGATGAACAGGCCGAGAGCCTCATATTTCACCAGCATGGCTCCTTTGGACTTTCCCCTTGCCTCAAGTTTCTCGGCCAGCCTTCCGAGCCTCCGGCTCTTGGCTTTCATCCATTCGAACAGTCTGCGTATGAAAAGAATGATGAAGGGCACAGGCAGAAGGTTGCCGATGATGCTTACTATAAGGACGGGTATCATGGGGAGCTGCATGGCTCCCATGCCGAAGGGGACCGCTCCCCTCAGCTCGACTATGGGAAGCATCGACATCCCCAGAACACACAGATATTTTACGAACGTACTCATTGGTCTTCCTTTTTGTACAGATGTCAGAACAGGCTCAGCTGGCTGCTGTCGGCAAGATTAGACAGGGCTCCCAGGTCTTCAAGAAGCTTCAGTGTCTTCCTGGAGATCTTTGTTTTTGTGTAGAGATCTTCCTTCGAATCTATCTCGCCGGATTCCATGGCGTCGGTTATGCTTCTGGCAGCGCTTTCGCCCAGCCCGGCAATGGACGCCAGGGGCAGACGGATCTTTCCGTCCTCCGGTATGAATTTTACAGCATCGCTCTTCTTTATGTCAACAGGCAAAAATCCGTATCCGCGCTCAAAACACTCGTTTACGAGCATCATGGCGTTCTCGATCTCCTCTTCCCTCTTGGTTATGCTGTTGGTCCTGTGCTTCTGGCCGTATTCGTCAAGGACGTTTCTGACGTTGTCCCTGCCCTTCATGACCATCTCACCGTCAAATCCGTCGGGAGCCGCCGAGAAGTAAGCCGCGTAGAAGGCCACCGGATAGTATATCTTGTACCACATGAGCCTGATGGCGTCGATGACATACGCGGCCGCGTGGGCTTTCGGGAACATGTAGCGGATCTTCTGCAGCGAGTCTATGTACCAGTCCGGTACGTTGTGCTCACGCATGGATTCCTGCATGTCGGAGGGTATGACCTTCCCTGCCTTGTTCTTTCTCACGAACTCCATGATCTTGAAGGAAAGGCTCTTGTCCATCCCGTACTTGTGGATCAGGGTCATCATGATGTCGTCACGGCACCCGATAACGTCCGATATGGTGCAGATCTCGTTCTTTATAAGGTCGTCAGCGTTTCCCAGCCAGCACCCGGTGCCGTGGGTAAGCCCTGATATCTGAAGAAGGTCGGTAAAGTTTTTGGGCTTTGCCGACATCAGAACTCCCCTGATGAACCTGGTGCCCATCTCGGGCAGTCCCAGAGTCCCCGTCTCGCTGTTTATCTGTTTCGGGGTGACTCCGATGGTATCGGTGGACGTAAAGCTCCTGTATACCTTCGGGTCGCTCATGGGCACGTCAGTCACCTTTATCCCTGAATACTCCTCCAGCCTCTTGTATTTCGTGGGAATATCGTGTCCCAGAATGTCAAGCTTCAGTATCGTGTCATGGAGGTACTTGAACTCAAAGTGGGTGGTTATGACATCCGAATCAGCCGCGTCGGCCGGATGCTGAACGGGGCAGAAATCGTATATGTCGTACTCTCTCGGCACCACTATGATACCGCCGGGATGCTGCCCGGTAGTGCGCTTGACGCCCAGGCAGCCCTGGACCAGCCTTTCCACCTCGGCACGGTTCACGCTGATGCCTTTTTCCTCAAGGTAGTGCTGCACGTATCCGAAGGCGGTCTTTTCCGCGAGAGTCCCTATGGTGCCCGCCTTGAAGGCCTTGCCCTTTCCGAAGAGCACCTCCGTGAATCTGTGAGCGTCCCCCTGCACATCCCCCGAGAAGTTAAGGTCTATGTCAGGAGTCTTGTCCCCGTTGAATCCAAGGAAGGTCTCAAAAGGAATGTCATGGCCGTCCCTGTCAAGCTCCGCCCCGCATTCGGGGCACTTCATGGGAGGCAGGTCGAATCCGGATCCGTACTCGCCGGCCACGAAGAACCTGTTCCATTTACACTTCGGGCACCTGTAATGGGGAGGAAGAGGGTTCACTCTTGTGATCCCGGCCATGGTGGCGACGAAAGACGACCCCACCGATCCTCTTGATCCCACCTGGTATCCTTTGCTCTCGCTGTTCTCCACCAGTTTTCTCGCGATTATGTACATTATGGCGAAGCCGTTCGTTATGATGGCATCAAGCTCTCTCTTGAGCCTGCTTCCCACCACCTCCGGCAGGGGATCTCCGTACATCTCCCGGGCGAGCCTGTAGCAGCTTTCGGTAAGCTCTTCCTCAGCCCCGTCGATATGGGGTGGATAGTTGCCTCGGGGAATGGGCCTTACCCTTCCGATCATTGCGGCTATCCTGTTGGGGTTTTCTATCACCACTTCCCGGGCTTTCTCTTCACCCAGATATGAGAACTCGGCGAGCATCTCCTCCGTGGTCCTCATGTACAGTTCGGTGTGTCTGTCGGCGTCCTGCATCTTGATCCCCATAAGGATGATGCGCCTGAAGATCTCGTCTTCCGGGTCCCTGTAATGCACGTCGCATGTGGCGCACACCGGTTTGCCAAGCTCTTCCCCGAGCCTTATTATCTTTTCGTTTATCTGTTTCAGCTCATCCTCGTCCCTGACCTTGCCTTCGCCTATAAGGAAAGCGTTGTTTGACAGGGGCTGTATCTCGAGATAGTCGTAGAAGGAGGCGATCTTTTTAAGATCCTCTTCTGATTTTCCCTCCAGGATCGCGCCGTAAAGCTCGCCTGCCTGACAGGCGGAGCCTATGACCAGCCCCTCCCTCAGTTCCTCAAGCTGTGTCCTTGGGATCCTGGGATTCCTGTAGAAATACTTAAGGTTGGAGTCCGAGACCAGTTTGTAAAGGTTTTTCAGTCCTGTCTGGTTCCTGCACAGTATTATCATATGGTGGGACTTGATCTTCTTAGGATCAGCGTGCTCAGCCATCTCCGAGTCAAGCCGTCCTACCGTGGGAATGCCCTGGTCCTTCAGGGTCCTTACCATGCATCCGAACACTCTCGAAAGCATCTCGGCGTCGTCCGATGCCCTGTGATGGTTGAAGTCTCCCAGTTTATAATGCTTTACAAGATCGTCAAGTTTGTGCTTCGCCAGCCCCGGGTTCACATATCTGGACATGGCGACGGTATCGAGATACGGATTGCTGAATTCGATCCCCTGCTCCTGGCAGGCTTTTCTTATGAAACCGGTATCGAAGGAAGCGTTGTGCGCCACCAGCATCCTGTCTCCGACGAATTTCATGAATTCGGGGAGCGCTTCGCTGATAAGAGGCGCGTCCTTCACCATTTCGTCGGTGATACCGGTGACCTTCACGATCTCCTCAGGGATTGGTATCTCAGGATTGACCAGGGTGTTGAAGGTATCTTTCACCTCGCCGTTCTTCCAGATCACGCATCCCAGCTCGGTGATCCTGTTGCTCAGCGCTGAAAGACCGGTGGTCTCGATATCGAAGACCGCGAATTCGTCGTCGAAGGAAACGTCCGAGCTGCCGAGAAAAGCGGCTCTCGCTGTATCGTCCACATAATAGGCCTCAATGCCGTATATGACCTTGAATTCGTCCTCCGCCAGCTTCTTTATGCTTTCGGCCTGTTCCCTGGGAAGTGACGCGGCGCTTAATACCTGCTCCGCGGGGACCTCTCTTCTGAACAGTTCGTATACCGCGACAGCCTCGTCGTCCTTTTCTCCTTCACGGCATTTTTCTATATATCCGAAGAGCTTTTCCTCCGTCATGAGCTCGAATTTCTCCAGCTTGATCTTTGCCGGGGGATTCCCGAAGGAACCGAGCAATTTTGAAAGAGCCTTCTCCCGCAGCTCGTCCGCCGCCAGCATCGCCACCGGATAGCTCTGAAGGTTTCCGTGATCCGTGATGGCCACCGCCCTGTGGCCCCATTTGCACGCTGTCTTTACGATATCGTCGGCCTTTGTCAGGGCGTCCGTCTGGGACATATTCGTATGAAGGTGCAGCTCTACTCTTTTTTCAGGGCTTTCGTCCCTTCTTTCAAGGGACTTTATCTTCATCACGTTCCTGTACTTTATATACGGATCCCTGTCGAACTCGTCTGTCCTGACATATCCCTGGACAGCGTAGCATGAGCCCGGCTTGAAGATGCATTCCGGTTCCACGTCGCCCTTCATCTCAGCCGAATCCTTTATGAATACGGAGGACTCATTGTCTGTGACGGCAATGTTGAACATCATCCTGTCCCCGCGCCTGGTGGCCTTGCCGTCCACCTTGAAGACCCTGCAGAGTACCGTTACGTTTCTCATGTTCTGCTCTATGGCGCTTATGGGAGTCACGTTTCCTATCTCAAACATTTCCCCCGCCACCTGTTCCGGCTCGGAAACATCGAATTCCATGAGGCCGCTTCTGTAGACGTTCCCTTCTCTTTCAGGGGTCCTGGTCACGTCGGATACAAGTGAGCTGACGTGGGGAAGCACAGGCTTTTCCTCACCCTGGGCCTCATCCGTTTTTCTCTCCGCGGCTCTCTTCATGTCCTCTTCCCGCTGCCTCTGGGCCTCGATAAAGCCTTTGTTCAGTTCCCTGTCAAGGCTGTTCTGCATCTCGTCGTATTTTCTGTTGTATTCCGCGGAGTCAGCGGATTCCTCGAACACGACTTTTCTCTCAAGCCCGAACTCGCTCATGATGATCTTTTCGGCGAAACCGGCGCTCTTGTCGAGAAAAGCCAGTCCCTTCGTGCCGAAGGGGATCCTTACCTTTACGGTACCGCCTTCCTCGCAGGCACTGAATTCGGAAAGGAACCCGTCGGAAATGACGCCTATGTAGGACAGTTCCCGGAAGACCTGCCTCATGTAATCCGTCGAGAACGCCTCCCGGGGATATGACGGAAGAAGCCTGGCAACGAACAGGCTGTATGCATTCCTCAGTTTTTCCTCAAGGGCGTAAAGCTCCCCTTTGTCAACTGTGTAGGGGAGTCTGAACCTTGTCTCTATTATCCTGTTCGCAGGGTCTCTCTTTACTATTACGGCGTCGCTGGAATCTGAGAATATCTTTCTTTCCCTTTCGCTCAGAAGGTCTGAGACTTTTGAGAAAATATCAAGGAGGGTCCTGCTTGTTTCCATATAAACATCTCCGTTACGGGTTTTTTGTCATTATACTGCTGCCTGTGTCCCGAAAACGCCTCTTTATCCGCGTTCAGGGATGACTTTCCAGCTCCTCCCTGATCCTTCCGATCAGGAACGGCACCGCCTCTTCCTCGCTCAGTCTGCGGCGCGGGACACCGCCCTCGAAATACGAAAAGCATCCGTCTCCGCCTGCTATCCCGAAATCAGCCTCATGGGCCTCGCCGATCCCGTTCACGACGCAGCCCATGACCGCCACTTTCAGGGTCCTTCCCCCGGTGTCGATCAGGTCAGCCTGTTCCCTGAATCTCTTCAGTATGGGGAACAGGTCTACTTTTGTCCTTCCGCAGGTGGGGCAGGAAATGATCTCCACACCGCCTTTCGTATCCATACAGAAAGCCCGCAGGATCTCTCTTCCCGCCTTTACTTCCTCAAGGGGATCCGCAGACAGGGAGACTCTTATGGTATCCCCTATCCCGTCATTCAGGAGAGAGCCGATACCTATGGAATTCTTGATGAGTCCGGAATAGCCGTCTCCGGCCTCCGTGACTCCGATATGAAGAGGATAGTCACATCTTGCCGATACAGCTCTTGCCGCCAGTATGTTCTCCTCCACCGTGGAGGACTTCACCGATATCACGATGTCAGAGAACCCGCAGTCCTCAAGCATCCCGGCCTCCTCGAGAGCCGATTCGGCTATGGCTTCGCCGCAGGGCCTGCCGTATTTCTCCAGCAGTGACTTCTTGAGGGATCCCCCGTTCACCCCGATCCGCACGGGAACTCCCGACGCTTTGCAGCATTCGGCAACTTCCCGTATCTTCCAGTTCTCGCCGATGTTTCCGGGATTTATCCTGATCTTGTCCGCCCCGGCTTTAACGGCCTCAAGTGCGATCCTGTAATCGAAATGGATGTCCGCCACCAGAGGGATCTTCACTCCCCGCTCCCTGGCATATCTGAATATACCCGTGCTCTCCGGGGTAGGCGTCGAGATCCGGACTATGTCGCAGCCCGCCTTCTCAAGGGAAAGGATCTGGTCCGCTGTTCCGGGAAAGTCTTCCGGGCTTCTGTTGGTCATAGACTGAACAAGTATCGGGGAACCTCCCCCGATACCTGTGTTTCCGATCCTTATTCTTTTAGTTATCTTTCTTTCCATGTCAAGTCACTCCTAGCGTATGAGCTGGACCACGTCCTTGACGACGATGACCGCCATCAGTGCGAGAAGCAGGGCCAGGCCCGCGAAATGCACATAGCCCTCGGCCTTCCTGGGCACCGGTTTTCTGAATATGAGCTCGATGAACTGGAACAGCAGCCTCCCGCCGTCCAGGGCAGGAAGCGGAAGGAGGTTCATGACCCCCAGGTTCATGCTTATCACCACCGCCAGGTAAATGAAATCGAAACCTCCCCTGGCAGCCGCCTCGCCCAGAGCCTTGGTGACCCCCACAGGCCCTGATATGCTCTGGATGCTGTATCTTCCGGTGATGAGATCTATAATGGACTCCCAGATCATCTTGATGGTGGACCAGGATCTGAAGAATCCCTCCCTCAGCACGGTGCCGACGTTCTTCTCGTCGGCATAGACCTTGAAATCTATGTCCCCGAATACTGTGCCCTCCTCTTCGAAGGTCGGGAACGTCACACCGCTCAGTGTTACAGTCTCACCGTTCCGCATGACCTGTATGTCTATGGGCTTTATGCCCTTCCTCATTATCTCGTAGTATGTTTCGGTGGATGTATGTACTCTCGTTCCGTCAACGGAAACGAAGGTGTCGCCTACCTTAAGGCCGATCTGCTCGGATGCGGGCCCCAGCTCTCCCACGGTATTGGAGGGGATGGCCTGCTGGAACGCGATTATGATGACCATCACGACTATCCCCACGGTTATATTGGTGAGAGCCCCGGCGGCTGTTATGAGTATCCTCTGCCACACCGGCTTCCTCGTGAAGGCGTTCTCGTCCTCGGACTCTTCATCCTCGCCTTCCATGGCTACGAATCCCCCGACTGGAAGCGCCCTCAGGGAGTAGGTTATCCCTGTTTTCTTTGATTTTTTCGAGACCAGTTTCGGTCCCATGCCGATGGCGAATTCATTGATCGTCACGCGGAAACGGCGCGCCATGAAGTAATGGCCGCCCTCGTGTATAAGTATAAGGACCCCGAATATGAGGATCGCCAGAAGTATATGAAGTATGTTTATACGGATCACACCCTTTTTTCTATTTAGCCGGGCTCAGGATCTCCCGGAATCTCGCCCGGGCCTCCGTCTCGGCCTCTTTTACGGTCTCAAGGGACACTTCCCCGAGATCCCCGCATCTGTCCACGGCTTCGGCCGTGTATCCGGTTATGTCGGCAAAACCTATCTTTCCCTTAAGGAAAGCGTCCACCGCTTCCTCGTCGGCTGCTATCAGGGAGCACGGAAGCGTTCCTCCCCGTCTCAGGGTCTCCCTTGCCAGTTCCACAGCCGGAAAGGCTTCGCTGTCGGGCCTCTCAAATGTGAGGGTCCCGTGGTCAAGTATGCTGAATGGCTCCGTGCCCAGTTCCGTGGTATCCGGCGCCGTGGCCGCGTATCTTATGCAGTCTCTCATGTCCGGCCTGCCCATCTGGGCAAGCATGGTGTTGTCCCGCAGCATGACCATGGAGTGGACTATGCTCTGTCTGTGTATCACAACGTCTATGGAGTCCGGGTCCATGCCGAAGAGCCTTGAGGCTTCGATAAGCTCGAATCCCTTGTTCATCAGCGTGGCCGAATCCACAGTGATCTTTTTTCCCATCTTCCATGTGGGATGGTTCAGCGCCATCTCAGGCGTTACAGCCTTCAGATACGCGGGAGATCTTCCGAAGAAGGGTCCCCCCGAAGCCGTAAGGACTATCCTTTTCACATCCGTCGGGTTTTTGTACATGCATCTGAATACGGCGCTGTGCTCGCTGTCCACCGGTATGATGGTTCCGCCGGACCTGTCCGACAGGCCTGAAAGAAGGTCTCCGAGAGATATTATGGCTTCCTTGTTGGCCATGCCCACTCTTTTGCCGGAGGCGGCAGCCGCCACGGCCTGGCTTATGCCCGCGAGGCCTGACACCGAATGGAATATGATGTCGCAGTCGGCGCCCTTTATGGCGTCGGCTACCTCGTCTTCCCTGAACAGGATCCGGGGAAGAGACCGGTTCCGGTCAAAAAGAGCCGACCTGAGTTCCAGGGCGGTCTTCTCATCCTTAACGCAAACGGTCCCTGGCGAGAATTCATCGATCTGGGGAAGCAGCACGTCAAGATTCGATCCGGCTGAAAGCAAAGGCACCTCAAGCCCCAGGTCACGGATGACGCAAAGGGTCTGGGTGCCGACGGACCCGGTGGATCCAAGCACGCATGCTTTTTCCGGTACGAATCCCTCACTCAGTCTGAAATTGACCATTGGATTTCATCCTTTGAAAACGAAATATGCGAGGGCGTATATGAACGGCACGGAGATTATGATGCTGTCGACCCTGTCCATAAGTCCTCCGTGTCCCGGGAATATGTTCCCGAAATCCTTTATCCCGAATTTTCTCTTCATGGCGGACATCACAAGATCGCCCACCTGAGAGACAACGGAGACGATGGCTCCGGCGATCCCCATCACCACGAACCCGGGAACGGGAAGGCCTGCAGGCTCACCGGTCACTGCTCCGTAGATCCCGAAGGCGATGACCGTAATGATGATGGCCCCCACTGAGCCCTCCACCGTCTTCTTCGGAGAGATCTCGGGTATCAGCTTGTGCCTGCCCAGGAATTTGCCCACGAAGTACGCGGAAATGTCAGTCACCATGGGGCCTATCAGCACCGGCAGGTAGATATGGTCGTTAAGGAGCCTGATCATCACGATGCAGGTGAAACCGAGAGTCACGTAGAATACGCCGAAGAACTGGGACGCGAATACGGAAAAGTCGATCTTTCCCTTTGAGAACACAAGGACGAAGAGCATGAACAGCAGGTATACCGTGAATATGGTGAACATCACGATGAGCCTGTGCTGCTCCGGGACGAACCAGGAGCAGAGCCCCTCCGAAAGCATGAACAGCACCGACGCGCACAGCACCGGTATGTTCCTGTGGAGCCCGGTGCATCTCGTGATCTCGAAAACGGCTATGCCGCCCAGTAACGATACCACTATCGGATACGCCGGAGTGCCGGAAAAAATGCACAGGGGCACGAACAGCACTATTATAAGGACAAGGCCTGTTATTATCCTCTTCAGCATGTATCACGCCTCCGTTTCATCCACACCGCCCCATCTGCGGCTGCGGGATGCGAATTCAAAGACGGCTTTATCCACGTCCTCCGGCCCGAAATCAGGCCACATCTTGTCGGAAAAATACAACTCGGAATAGGCTGACTGCCACAGAAGGAAATTGGAGAGCCTAAGCTCGTTGCCGGTCCTTATGATCATGTCCGGATCCGGGCTGTCCCCTGTGTCAAGGGAAGCTGATATATCCTGCTCCGTGATGCTGCCGCGCCCTTCCGCGATCAGGCCGTTGACCGCTCTCACGATCTCGTCCCGTCCGCCGTAGTTGAAGGCGATGTTCAGCCTCACGTTTCCGCCTGTCGATTCCCTTTCAAGCTCGTGGCATCTTTCCGCGATGCTCTCTCCCAGGGCGTCTATGTTGCCTATGAATCTGAACTCGACGTTCTCCTCGTCCCTGGCTTCGGCCACGGTCTTGACAAGCAGCTTGAATATGGCCTCCACCTCATGGGCGGGCCTCTTTATGTTTTCTGTGGAAAAGGCATAGATGGTATAAGTTCCGATCCCGATGTCGCGGCAGTATCTCACGATCTTTTTCATGACATTGCAGCCGGCGATATGTCCGAATTCCCTGGGCATGCCTCTTTTTCTCGCCCAGCGGCCGTTGCCGTCCATTATGAAAGCTATGTGCCGCAGGCCGCTCTTTTTAACGGCCTCTTTCACATCGGTGATCTCAGTCTGTCTCTTTTTTCTCATAAAAGTATCAGATCTCTTCCTCAGCCTGTTTTTTCTTTTGGATTATGTATTCCTTCAGCTTGTAGTACCAGATCTCGCATACGTCCACAGTCTTCCTAAGGGAGATCAGCAAAGACGGTATCAGAAGCGTCAGGATGACAGTTATGACTGCCGGTCCCTTTTCAAGGGGAACCAGAGTGAAGTACCAGCTCAGGATCGCTATGGCCAGTATCAGCAGCACGATTATGATCCCGATGAAGATGCTCCTGCGCCAGGTGAGAGGCCAGGATACCATGATCACGACTCCTATGCCGACGAAGCACATGAGAAGGGTGGCCATGGTGGTGGCCATGTCCATGGGTATTGCGAAGGCGTCCGCCAGCAGCATCACGGCGCTGACCACGATTATGTCCGTCAGTCCTCCCGGAAGCGCTTTCAGGATTATGTTCTTAATGAACCTTCCCTTTACTCTTTCGTTGTTGCGCTCAAGGGCCAGCAGGAATCCGGGGAGCCGATTGTAAGGGCGCTGACCAGAGTGATCTGCCTCGGCGCGAAAGGATACTCGAAAGCGATGATTATCGCCAGCATCGCCATGAAGAACGAGAATATGTTCTTCACTATGAACAGGGACGCCGATCTCTGGATGTTGTTGATGACCCTTCTGCCCTCGGAAACTATGTGGGGCATGGACGAGAAGTTGGAATCCAGCAGCACCAGCTGGGATATCTGGGACGCCACTTCACTGCCCGAGGCCATGGCTATGCTGCAGTCAGCTTCCTTCAGGGCAAGGACGTCATTGACACCGTCGCCCGTCATGGCGACCGTGTGGCCGTTTTTCTTCAGTACCTTGAGAATGGATCTCTTCTGGTCCGGCGTCACGCGCCCGAATACGGTATATGTAAGCACGGCTTCCTCGAATTTGTCTTCGGGCACCGATGCCAGGTTAACATATTTGTCTGAATTTGGAATTCCCGCCTGCTGGGCGGCCGCGGACGCCGTCACCGGGTTGTCGCCGGATATGACCTTGATGGCCACGCCCTGCTCAGTGAAGTACCCGAAGGTCTTTTTGGCGTCGGCTTTCACGTTGTTCTGGAGCATGATGAACGCCAGGGGCTTCGTGAATAC
>JAFTCY010000105.1 GCA_017454465.1 Clostridia bacterium | reverse complement strand
CGAGGTCCCGAATACGGATCTCAACAAAGGCGACCTGATCCTTGTCAACTTTGACAATCCTTATTCACTCACTGACGAGGTGGCGACAGTCAATGTCAGAGAAAACAGGGTCGGCAATATCGTAGTTTCCGCTCTTGCCGTCGCGGTCCGGCAGGATATGCTTCAGGCTCTGATAGACGCGGTAGCCGACATGACGGAACAGGGATTCACTGACAGCCTGCTCGTGAACAGCGGGTACAGGAACGTTGCGGACCAGCAGGAAGTCTGGAATTCCTACCTTGACAGGTTCGGCGAGGAATATACGAGAGACTATGTTGCGGTACCGGGCTGCAGCGAGCACCATACCGGACTTGCGGCGGATCTGGGGTTCTACACCCAGGACGGAGCCACTATTCCGGTAGCTGACCATCAGTTTGGCACGTGGCTGACCTCCCACTGCACTGATTACGGACTTATACTGAGATATCCGGAGAACAAGAAAGAGATAACCCATACCGCGAACGAGCCATGGCACTTCAGGTATATCGGCAAGGTCCATGCCATGATCTACAGGAATTTCGACATGTGCTATGAGGAGTATGTGGAATATCTGAAACAGTACACTGCTGATACAAAACTGCTGCATGTGACGCCGTCAGGCGCCGTTTCTGAGACCGCTGCAGACAGCCTTCCCGAGACATTTGAAGGATATTACGTGTTCTACGTACCCCGTTCGGAGGGCGATACGACAGCGTTAAGGGTACCCTTCCCTCAGGAAAACGTGTCATGTGAGATCTCCGGCAATAACAGGGACGGATTCATCGTTACCGTATCCTGCGTTAAATAGAACGATACGGGCGCCGGAAACGGCGCCTGTTTCAGTGACTGAATTTTGTTGCCGATTTCCTGAAATATTCTGTTATCCGTCATAAAACTGTCACATTCCGGGAATATAATCTCACCGTAAACAAAAAAACAGGACGCGGCGGAAACAACGGCCGCGGGAAAGGAATGCACAATGGATAACAATTACAACAGTTACAACAGCCAGAACGGATACAACGGATATACCTATTCCGCACAGCAGAACGGAAACACGGGCATAAGCTACGCCCCCAGAACTGCAAAAAAGGAAAAGAGCAGCGTGCCTGTGGCGCTTATATCGGTCATATGCGTCGCCACTATCCTCCTGTCGGGGATTATGGGATTCGGAGGAGCGTACCTTGCGAACAGTTTCACTGGCTCATCAAAAGTACAGCAGACGGTCCAGACGGCTGATCCCAGGACATATGAGGATCCCGCTGTCATATACAAAACGGTGGACATAAGCACTGAAGGCGGAAGCACCGAAGGCAAACAGGGACTCACCTACAGCCAGGTCGCTGATATGGTGAAAGACTCTGTGGTCGAGATCTCCACCGAAATGGAAGTGAGAAGCTCCTGGTTCAACGCTATACAGAAAGGCGCCGGATCCGGAGTGGTGATCTCCGAAGACGGATATATCATCACGAACGCTCATGTAATTACCGGTGACGGCACTACCCTGGCGAAAAGCATCGTAGTCAGACTTCACGATTCGACCGAGTATGAAGCCAAAGTAGTAGGATATGACATCGACGCCGACATCGCCGTCCTGAAGATAGATGCTGAAGGACTGACTCCGGCAGTTATAGGAAACAGCGACGCGCTGGTCGTAGGCGAAGAGGTCATAGCGGTAGGCAATCCTCTCGGTACCCTGGGCGGCACAGTCACCAACGGGATCATAAGCGCCAAGGAGAGAACGATCTCGGTCGAAGGCAATATAATGACCCTTCTTCAGCACAGCGCTTCCATCAGCCCCGGAAACTCCGGCGGCGGGCTTTTCAACATGAGAGGCGAACTTGTTGCCATAGTAAACGCGAAATCCACCAGGACAGATACTGAAAGCATAGGCTTCGCTATCCCGGTCAAAGACGCTCTTGAAACATCTGAGCAGCTCCTTCAGTACGGATATGTACGCGGCAAACCGGATATAGGCGTCGGCTTTGAGACCGTAACGTCCACCTACATGTCGTTCTTCTATGATATCAAGCCTGGAATATATGTATCCGCGCTTGTAAAGGGGTACAATGACGATGTGCTGAAGACAGGAGACCGGGTGATCGCGGTGAACGACCAGATGGTGACTTCATCCGGCGAGATAGATTATATAGTCAAATCCTCTTCCGTGGGGGACAAGATCAAGTTCCAGGTCGAGAGGGACGGGCGTTCAGTCACTGTTGATGTGACGGTCTATGAATCCGTTCCCGACCCAGACAGCGATATTTCGTTTAATTCTGGCGATCAGCAGTGATCGCCCACGGCGTCAAGGCGGGTGTTCCCTGCCTTGACTTCTGTGGTTTACGGAGGTTTTATGTACAGAATACTTGTTGTGGATGATGAGGCGAAGATCCGTTCCCTGATAGGAAAATACGCCGCTTTCGAGGGACATGAGACATCTGAGGCAAAGGACGGCATGGAGGCCGTCAGCCTCCTGAGGTCAGGCGGCGTCTTTGATATCGTAATAATGGATATAATGATGCCGAACCTGGACGGGTTTTCAGCAGTGAGAGAGATAAGGAAGTTTTCCGACGTCCCGATCATTATGCCTTCAGCCAGGGGCGAGGAGTATGACAGGATCAACGGCTTCCAGCTCGGGATAGACGATTATATCGTAAAACCCTTCTCTCCCAAGGAACTGATGCTCAGGGTCGACGCTGTCCTCATGAGGTACAGAAAAGGATCGGGCGACGGAAAACAGGCAGATGAAAAAGAGGTGCTCAGGTTCTGCGAAGGCGGACTTGTCATTGATATTCCGGCAAGGATAGTATATACAGACGGCAAAAGGGTCGAGATGACGCCGAGAGAGTACGATCTGATCTTCTATATGGCAAGGAACAGGAACATCGCTCTTAGCCGTGAAAAACTGATAACGGAAGTGTGGGGATACGACTATTACGGTGATGACAGGACTCTCGACACCCACATCAAACTGCTGAGACGGAGCCTCGGGAAGTATTCTAAATACATCGTTACGCTGAGGGGAGTGGGATACCGTTTTGAACCGGAAAAATAGAAAATACATTTCACTCAGAGGCAAGCTGCTGATAGCTTTCCTTGCATTCGCTGCCCTGACTGTGGCGCTGCTGTGGGTATTTCATACATTTCTCATAGACGGGATATACAGAACTGTGAAGGCTTCCGAGATCTCATCATGCGGACAGTATGTGGAGTCCAATGTGAGCGGTGACCTGAGCGAGGAAAACATTAACGCCGTTACTTCCGTGGCATCCAAAAAATACGGGGTATGCATCTCCGCATACAGGATAGGTTTCACAGAAGGCAGAAAAACAGGAAGCGTACTGTGTTCCCAGCATGTCAATTCATTCTGCTACATCCATAACATGACAAACGACCGCGTGCTCAACAGCCTTTACAGAAAGACAACGGCCGAAGGCGGGAGACACCATGAGGAGATCTCAATCTCAGCCGTGTTCGGTACGCGGGGAACAGACGAGGAGGGAGAAAACTACATACTTTGCAGCATAATCCCTTCCGGCGACATCGATTATTTCTTTATTTTCAATACCGAGCTTCTTCCACTTTCCTCAACGGTCTCAGCCATCAGGATCATCCTTGTGATACTGACGGTCATACTCATCGCCGCGGCAGTGCTGATAGCGGTCCCCACATCGACCATGCTCGCCAAGACTATCAGGAACATGTCCGATGAGGCCGAGAAGATGGAGAGCGGTGACTATAACGTAAAGTTCGACGGGGGAAAATGCTCGGATACCATTGCCCTTTCCAACACCCTGAACCGGGCGACCTACCAGATATCGAAGCTTGACACGATGCAGAAGGACCTGATTGCCAACGTTTCACATGATCTGAGGACTCCTCTGACCATGATCAGGGGATATGCCGAGATGATGCGAGACATACCCGGAGAGTCCAATGAGGAGAACCTGGGAGTTATCATAGACGAGACAGAAAAAATGTCCGCCCTTGTCAACGATATGCTGGAATACAGCAAATACAACAACGCGGACATGAAGCTTGATATCTCCGAATTCAGCATAACCGAGGCCGTGAGTGAAACGATCAGGAGGTTTTCCGATATAACCGAGCGCGACGGATTCAAGATCGAATTCACGTGCCCCGGCGACCGTGTGGTCAGGGGTGACCGGGACAAGATCACAAGAGTGCTCTACAATTTCGTTTCAAACGCGATCAACTATTCAGGCGAGAGCAGGAAGGTAGAGATAAGGCAGTCTGACAGGCCGGACGGCAGAGTCAGGATCGAGGTGGAGGATCACGGAATTGGAATAAGGAATGAAGAGCTTCCGCTGATATGGGACAGGTATTACAGAGCCGAGGGATATCACAGCAGAGACAAGTCCAGCTCGGGCCTGGGACTGTCCATAGTAAAGAATATACTTCTCATGCACAAACTGGAGTTCGGGGTCATGAGCGAGCCCGGAAAAGGCAGCATTTTCTGGTTTGAGATCTGAACTTTAAGCGAAACAGACGGACCTGCACTGTAAGAGACGCAGGTCCTTTTCATTGACACAGGGAACTTGTTGTGATACAATAAACGAAGTCAGACCAGAAGAAGAGAGGAGAGGAATATTGAAAAAGAAAGCCGGAAAAAAGGCAAAAAACAAAAAAGAAGATATCCTCTCGGAAGCTCTTCATGTCCAAAAGGAAGACTTTGAAAAGACCGAAGACATAAGCCCGGAAGAGAAGAAAAAGAAAAAGATCCGCAAGATAATCGGGATAGTCGCTTTTGTTATCTTCAACGCCATCGTCCTGTTTTTCACCGCAAGAGACCAGTTTTCACAGACGACTCCCAAATTTCAGGGTGAGCCCTTCGGAATAAAGAACGTTATGTTCCTCCTTGGCGGGATCCTCTGCGTAGTGGTAGTGCTCGGGATAGAGACAATTAAATACGTGCTCATGATGAGGCACCTCGGTGAAAAGGTCTCTGTCAGGGCAGCGTTCGAAACGGCCGCTCTTGGAAAGTACTACGACTGCATCACACCTTCCGGAGCCGGAGGACAGCCCTTCCAGATCTGGCATCTTCATTCGAAAGGCTATTCCAACGGAGCTTCGTCAGCAATGCCCCTCACAGGGTTCGTGACTATGCAGTACGGCTTCGTGTTCCTGTGCGCTTTCGTCTTCATATTCAACAACGGCGCCATCAGTTCCGTACCTCTGAAGATAGCGGCCTACGTAGGCATGTTCACATATTCTATAGTTCCCACCATGATCATCCTGACGGCGGTATCTCCATCTACGTCAGCGAAGATGATCAATTTCTTCGTGAACCTGGGTGCCAAGATCAGGATCATCAAGAAGCCGGATCAGGTTAAGACCAAGGTCGAAAACTCCCTGAATGATTACGCAGAATGCCTCAGAAAGATAGAAAAGAACAAGGGGCTTCTGGTATCCCTGTTCGTGCTTTCTTTCATATTCCAGGTGGCGATGTGCAGCATCCCGTATTTCGTGATACACACCTTCGGCGGAGATCTGGGATTCATCCAGTCCCTGTCGATGTGTACTTTCGTTATGGCTTCGGTGACGATCGTGCCAACTCCGGGAAACTCCGGAGCGGCAGAGGGATCTTTCTATCTTCTCTTCAACAAGCTTGACACCTTCGGACTGTTCTGGTCCATGCTTGTATGGCGGGCGCTCTGCTACTATTCGTTCATCATTATAGGTGTTATAATATACCTCTACGGAGCGGTCGAGAAGATCGTGAAACTGAGAAAGGAAAAGAAAAGTGAATCCGAGTGATATACGTTCGGCACAGTTCATAGATACGTTTTTTCCCCTTGTGGACGGAGTTGTGAACACAGTCGACAACTACGCAAGGATAATGAACCGAAATTCCTATTCCTGCGTGGTATGCCCTAAGATCAGCCAGACGTCAGACGAAGAGCTGCCGTATGATGTTTACAGGACGAAGGCTACGAAGATAGCCGTGACAGAGTATCCGGTGGGCACCCCCAGACTGGATCAGCAGCTGAAGGAATTCCTTCTGTCAAAAAAACTTGACATACTCCATGCCCATACCCCTTTCCCCGAAGGTAATTACGCAGTTTATCTCGGGCGCAAGGCCGGCATTCCGGTGGTGTCAACGTTCCATTCAAAGTATTATGACGATGTTCTTAACGTGACGGGATCCAAGTCCCTGGCGAAAGTTTTCGTCGATAAGATCGTTTCATTCTACAACAAGTGCGACGACGTGTGGACATGCTCACACGGCACCGCGGAAACCCTGCGCTCATACGGATACAAGGGCGATATATTCGTCATAGACAACGGCTCGTCTATGATCAAGCCTGATATACCGGATGAAGAACTGAAACTGATGGCCCAGAAAAAGATCGGGATGGATCCTGAAAAGAAAAACATTCTTTTCGTGGGGCATTTCATTCTGCACAAGAACATCAAGCTTATACTTGATACCTTCAAGCTCCTGAGCCTTGAGAGCGATGAATACAGACTTTATCTGTGCGGTGACGGATATGACGAGAAGGAGGTCCTGAGGCACGCGAAAAGCCTTGACTTTCCGGAGGGCGTCGTGAATTTCCCGGGCCGGATCAACGACAGGGATCTTCTGGCGGGAATATATCTGAACTGCGACCTGTTCTTCTTCCCTTCGGTTTACGACAACGCTCCTCTGGTCGTGCGCGAAGCCGCGGCGATGATGACTCCTTCCCTTCTAACAAAAGGCTCGAATGCCGCGGAAGCCGTTATCGACAATGTCTCCGGATACGTAGCTGAAGAAGACCCGGAGTCAATGAAAAAACGCATAGTCGAGATATTCAGCGATATGGACAGGCACCGTCTGGTGTCGAAAAACGCGAAGGCCATGATCCCGAAGACCTGGGAATCCATCGTGGATATCGCACTGGCCAAATATGCGGAGATAATCGAAAGATACAGGTTTAAGAACAAGTGAAAAATTATGACCGTGCGCCGGAATCAAAACCGGAGCACGGTCATTGCTTTTCAGTATACATTCTTTGCCATAGACACAAGTCTGTAGGCATAATACAGGGACTGGCCGCAGGTGAGTGCGGAACCGATGTTGAATCCTCCGTCTCTGTCAAGATCTATCAGACCGGTATCATACAGGTAGTAGATAGCAGCCTCAGCAGCTTCCGAAGCTACGCCTCTGAATCTCACGCTGTCAGCCCCGTGATCCCGTAGGACCGGGTAGTACAGTTCATTGAGATACTGTAAGGCGGCTTTGAAATCAAGAGACTCCGGATCCGTTACCCGGTACATGTTCGTACCCTCTATCCCGGTGTAAAGGTCGAAGAGCACAAAATTCCTCTTTATGATCCGCAGATCAAGGGAGTTCAGACGGTTCTCCGTCAGCAGTGAGCATTCCTCGGCTGTCGAATGGTCATACTGGACAAATCCGTACTTTGCGTAATCAAGGATAAAGTCCAGATTACGTAAGCCCGCCCTGCCGAATGCGACCCTGATCATAGATCTCGTATATCCTTCGAGATTGTTCTTGAGGTAATACAACCCGCTGTTCTCCCCGGCACAGGCGGCTCCCGCTATCTTCTCTGCGTCATTGAGCTCCTTGGGCAGAATGCCGGAGTCAATGACATACAGCCTGTCGGCTCCTTCAAGCACGGATTCCCCGATCCCGAGCTTATCCGCCATTGACGGGACATCGACGTGTTTTGTTTCAACGAGACCGTAGTAACTGCTGAACCGCAATCTCGCGTTTTCGTCTGTAATACGGCTCAGGATGAGGTTGAACATGGGTACCGTATAGAATGTCGAGAACCCTGCGCGGGCCCCTTCAACCCCGCGGTTGTAACAGGACTCAAGCACTTTCCTGTCGCCGTCAGGCAGGACCGAAAGAGCCTGTTTCATTTTTTCCTCGCTGACTATCTCAGGAGCGAAATCATCATATACGTCGATATATGAGGGTATCTTTTCCTGGGAGATCAGTTTCGTGACGCAGTAGTTTATGAGGGCGCAGCTGCCGGCAGTCAGTGTCTGGCCGGTCCTGTATTCGAGTATCTCTTCGTAAATTTCGTTGGGTATCTCCGTGCTTTCACGGATTATACGTTTGAAATCCTCAAGCCTTCCGTCGCCAATGGCATTGGAATGCTCCGGTCCCATCTCGCCCTTGATCAGTGTGGAAAGCTCCGACAGATAATCCGACACTGAGATGTTGTTGGCAAGGTGCATCAGCTGGCGGCTGGCTCCTGTCAGCTCGGAATAGTTGTTGATGTATGCGGCAAATTCCTTGTTTTGTGAGACAACGGGATTTGTCAGGCAGATAAATATAATAACGACACATATGCCTGCGGATACCAGCCTCGGGACCACTTTGTTCTCCAGATTGCGGGAGATCATGGTGATCCTTTTTTTCAGGTTTCCGTATCCTTTGGAAAAATAGCTGGATGAGTACTCGGGCGCTCCCTGGCAGGAGTCTCTGAATATCATCGTGGCGTACTCTGATCTGAGGATATGGCTCTTTTCTATGGTTTTCGAGTCGCAGACAAGCTCTATATCGTTACGAAGCATCCGTCTTACTATCCAGACAAGGGGATTGAACCAGAACAGGCAGCTGATGATTGATGATATGAATATCACCGCGTTGTCATGCTGTTTTGCGTGGTTCAGCTCATGGATGAGAAGCGCTGACAGTTCCCTGTCATTTACACTGCCTTCATGATTGAATACGATCACAGGCCTGCGGAACCCCACTGTGCGCGAGGTGATCCCGTGCCTGAGCTCAGGTATGCGGTTTTCTTTTATTCCGACAACCAGGGCTGCTTTCCTGAAGTTTGAGAGTATTCTTTCGTCGGTACACGGGATGGAGTTTCTCAGAGCCCGGCGCCTGTGGTACGAGTACCGGATCAGGAATCCTGAAGTGAAAGCCACTGTTCCGAATGCGTACACGATCAGAATGATTATGTTCACCAGTTCTGCGTTTCGGGCATTCTCTGATCTGAGGCTTCCCGGATTAACGGTATCGGCAATGTATTCGCCTAAGGTTGTTATCTCCATGTCGTCGACAAAGATCTTGTCGGTGACGGAAATGCTTCGGTTCCCTTCGGGCACCTCAGCTTCATATCCTGACAGCACATAAGGATTTTCTTTTGCGGCCGCTTCTTCAGTGCGGTCCTGGATCGACTCAGCCAGAGAGTAGGTGATCCCCCTTCCCAGAGGCATGAGGTTATAGATCGACACGCTGCTTTCCGGGTAAATGGGCCAGAGCATCCTGACAAGGAGTATCGCCCACATGAGCAGCCCGATCTTGGGTGGTATTATCCAGTTGAAGATCCGCTTTATCAGTATAATGACGCATGCTGTGACCGAGGAAAATATAGTTATCTGTGTAAGTATCAAAATGAGTCTTTCAGTCATTTCGCGAATCTCCTGAAAATTCTGATATTACACTTCGGTTTTCTTGGTCAGTCTTTTATCGTGCTTATGATATCTATGATCTTTTTCTTCTGCTCGTCGGACAGTTCACATTCCCTGACGAGAGAAGCCATAAGGTCGTATCTTGAATCGTCGAACACTCTTTTGACGAATGAATCAACTTCATATTTTACGCATTCGTCCTTAGGAGTGTTTGAGGTGTATTCGTACACTCCGGATGTCTTGTCGATCTTGACCGCATTCTTCTCTGCGAGACGGATGATGAGCGTCCTTATGGTGGTGTCGCTCCAGCCTGTGGGCTCGGCAAGCTTCTGGACTATTTCGCCCAGCGTCATGCCGGCCTCAGTCTTTTCAGCGTTTTCCCAAAGCACCTTCATAATGCTCCATTCCGCTTCAGAGATCCTAAGTGTTTTTCTTCTGCCTCTCATATCGTCCTCCTGTAAGACTATAGATATTACTATTATAAAGTTTATACCGATACTGGTCAATTCACATAAGTAACAATTATTTTTTCACTATTACATGCAATGTGCCAAAGAAATACGGTCTCGCGGCTGCTTAATGTGAAGCGAAACGGAGTCAACTACCCGCCGCCTGTAGAGGCGGGGGCTTGCAGCTGCCCTGTGGTAGATGCATTATAGGATAACGCATATTTCGGCTTTGCAGCCTCCCACAGTCCACGACATTACTGACGTAAATGGCGCTGCATCATGGGGTGGCTGACATCACCCCTCGCATACCGGTTATACCGGAATGCGACTGCCGAGGTACTCGATTCCCTTCCGGCAGATATTCATTGCTCCGATCCTGT
>JAFTCY010000104.1 GCA_017454465.1 Clostridia bacterium | reverse complement strand
GCAGCACATAGTTTTCCGTCAGGGGCCCTTTGAACTGATAATCGCTTTTCAGAAGGATGGCGCTGTTGTCTATTCCGGCCATGTGTTTGAGCAGACCGGTGTCAAACAAATAAAGCTTGAACTGATCCGTTTTTTCGAAGGCTGCCAGTGGATGCTCCATCTTGGATACTGATAAGTTCCGGTGAAGGGCACGAATATATTCGCCTACTTACAACAACTGTGCCAAAAACACGCATAAACCCCCTTGCAATTCAGCCGTGAATAAGATAAAATAAACGACGGTAATCATTTCACACAAGGAAAGGAGATTATCCTCTCAAAAGGATAGATATATCAAATGGTAGTAGCAGGCGATTTTAAAAACGGTGTAACCTTCGACATGGACGGCGCGGTGATGCAGGTCATCGAATTCCAGCATGTAAAGCCCGGGAAAGGCGCGGCCTTCGTCCGCACCAAGCTGAGAAACGTCATCTCAGGGTCCGTAGTCGAGAAAACATTCTCTCCCACAGACAAGTTCAATGACGCAAGGATAGAGCGCCGTGACATGCAGTATCTGTACAACGACGGTGACCTCTATTACTTCATGGATCTGGAAACATACGAACAGGTGCCGATCGGCCAGGACCTCATCGGCGACAACTTCAAGTTCGTAAAGGAAGAAATGATCTGCACCATCCGTTCGTATCAGGGTAAACCCTTCGCTGTCGAGCCTCCCATGTTTGTTGAACTGGAAGTGATCGACTGCGAACCCGGTGTGCGCGGCGATACCGCCACCGGCGCGTCAAAGACAGCTACAGTTGAAACAGGTGCAACGATCAGAGTGCCTCTGTTCATAAACACCGGTGAAAAGATCCGTATCGACACAAGAACATCCGAATATCTGGAAAGAGCGTAATTTCAGGTTCTGAAAGAAAGGGAGGCATCACATGAACGCAAGAGAAAATGCAGCATACGTAAAAGGCCTTATCGAAGGCATGAAGCTCAACACCGAAACCAATGAGGGAAAGGCCATAAAGGCTCTGTGCGATCTTTGCGAGAAAATGGCCGAGGAACTGGATGCTCTCAAAACAGACGTTGACACAGCATTCGATTATCTGGACGAGCTTGACGAGGATCTGGGCGCTGCCGAAGAGATCCTCTACGACATCGACGAGGATGACTGCTGCTGTGACGAATGTGACGATGACTGCTGTGACGATGATGATGAGGACGACGAGGACGAAGAAGACGAGGAAGAAGCTGAGTTCTACTGCGCAATGTGTCCTCACTGCGGCGGAAAAGTCTATTTCGATGACACCATGGATCCCGAAGAGGTCTTCTGCCCCAAATGTCACAAATGCATAGTCGAGGAAGAGGAAGAAGACACAGATCAGTAACGGCCAGTGTCAAAACAATCATACGCATGATGCGGGCAGCACAGAAGTGCTGCCCGTTTTTCACAAAAACAGAAAACGTTTTTTCTGCTGAACTATTTTATATACAGCGGTTTTCTGCTATAATCCATATACGTACGGAAAAAAGAGGAGGTGTTCCGAGATATGGCAAGAGATCCCTACCAGGTACTGGGTGTGTCCCGGGACGCGTCCGATGAGGATATCAAGAAAGCCTACCGGGCGCTTGCGAAAAAATACCACCCGGACATGAATCCCGGTGACAAGGCCGCCGAAGAAAAATTCAAGGAAGTCAACGAAGCTTATGACATGATACAGAACCCCTCGAAATACAGAAGGCAGGGGTTCGGCGGATACGGCAGCGGAACGGGAACGTCAGGCGGTTACGCCGGCGGGTACTCGGGGCAGGGCTTCAGCGGTTTCGACCCGTTTTCGTGGATCTTCGGAAACATGTACGGCTTCAGAACATATTACGACACATCCCCCCGTGAGCAGGCAGGGGACCCTCCCGAGTTCAGGGAGGCTGTTTCAAGGATAAACAGGCAGGATTATTCAGGGGCGAAAGACGTGCTTTCAGCCATGGGAGAACCTTTGAGAAACGGAAGATGGCATTATCTCATGAGCCTGGTCCATCAGGGCACCGGAGACAAACAGTCGGCACTGTCCGAGATAGCCATAGCCGTGAACATGGATCCCAACAACATGATGTACCGTCAGCTCTACCGGAGAATGAGCGGCCAGGGAAGCCAGCAGAGCGGCTGGTACGGCGGCCAGTACGGTGGCCAGTACAGCCGCCAGTACGGGGAAAGGCAGAGCACGTACAGCGCGGAGGATGACGGCGGCGAGGCCGGGACCAGACAGACCGTCACAAGATCCCCCTTATCCATAATCGGGAAAATAGCCCTGGGCCTCATCGCCTTCAGGCTCATCACATATTTCATACAGTTTCTGTTCTTCGGACTGCCCTACGGGTGCTGAGTCCGGCTTTTGCAAGGAGGAAAAATCAAGTTGCTAGAACTCAGGAATATAACGAAAACATACCCCATGGCCGGGGAGGACGTACAGGCCCTTAAAGGCGTGAGCCTGAGCTTCAGGAGAAACGAATTCGTTTCGATCCTGGGTCCCTCAGGCTGCGGCAAGACCACCATGCTCAACATAATCGGCGGTCTGGACAAATACACCGACGGAGATCTGGTAATAGGAGGAGTCTCAACGAAACAGTACCGTGACCGTGACTGGGACGCGTACCGAAACCACTCCATCGGATTCGTTTTCCAGAGCTATAACCTTATCCCCCACCAGACGGTGCTCCAGAACGTGGAACTGGCCCTGACCCTTGCCGGCGTCTCAAAGAGGGAAAGAAGAAAAAGAGCCCGTGAAGCTCTCGAAAAGGTAGGGCTGGGTGACCAGCTGAGAAAGAAGCCGGCCGAGATGTCCGGAGGCCAGATGCAGAGGGTGGCGATAGCCCGGGCCATAGTAAACAGCCCCGACATTGTTCTGGCGGACGAGCCGACGGGAGCTCTCGACACGGAGACCAGTGTGCAGGTCCTTGACATTCTGAAAGAAATAGCCTCTGACAGGCTTGTCATAATGGTGACCCACAACCCGGAACTGGCTGAAAAGTATTCCACAAGGATCGTAAGGATGCTGGACGGCAAGATCACTTCCGACTCCCGCCCCCTTTCAGATGACGAACTGGAAGCGGAAGCCGAGGGTGACCGCGTCATACGTGAAAAGAACGCAAAGAAAAAACATCCCTCCATGTCACTCTTCACCTCCTTCGGTCTGTCATTAAAGAACCTTATGACCAAAAAAGGCAGGACGGCGCTCACTTCCTTTGCCGGGTCCATAGGCATCATCGGAATAGCCCTTATATATTCTGTCAGCTACGGCATGACCCAGTACATAAACTCGGTGCAGGAAGAGACACTGACATCATATCCGATAACCATCGAGGCCACTCATGTGGATGCCTCTTCCCTTCTCACCACTTTCATGGGCAGGGATTCAGAGGAAGCGGATCACGAAGAAGGAAGAATCTACCAGAAGGATATCTTCTATGACATGATAAAAGCCTTCAATACGGTGGAGGAGCGGGAGAACGACCTGAGATCCTTCAAAGCGTATGTTGAGGAAAAGATGGAGGATGGCGAGAACTCCCTTGCCTCTTCCCTGTCAGGCATCAAGTATACATACAGCAACGATTTCCTGATCTACACAAAGAACGTGGACGGGAAGATTATTTATTCCAACACAAGAGCCCTGATGACTGACCTTATCCGTGACATCATGGGAAGAAACGTGGATTCCTCAGACGGAAACTCGTCCGGCGGCGGAAACGGAACGGCATCGATGTCGTCCATGATGGGCCTGGGCGCAGGGTCCTTCATGCAGTCTTCCACAGCGCTGTGGCGGGAACTCCTTCCCGGCAGCAACGGGGATCCTGTGAATGAGGTAACGAAAAGGCAGTACAAGCTTGTATACGGCACATGGCCTTCAAGATACGACGAGATCGTGCTCTTCACTGACAGGAACAGCGAGCTGAACGACCTGACGCTCTACGCCCTGGGCCTTAAGCCGTATGAAGAGATCGAAGCCATAGCGAAATCCGCCATTGATAAAGTTACCGTAGATAAAACGGAGCACAGCTGGACATACGAGGAGATATGCGACAAGGATTACAGGGTCATCCTGAACTCCGACTGCTATAACCTGGACGAGCTGACCGGCACCTGGTCCGACCTCAGGGAAACGGAAGCCGGAATGAGCATACTTTATGACAACGCCCTTGTCCTGCATGTTACGGGAATCGTGATGCCGGACGAGAACGCTGTGGGCGGAAGCGGGAACGGAGCCATAGGGTATACCTCCAAGCTCACCGAGTATATTATAAACAAATCATCGGAATCCGATATAGTGAAAGCCCAGAAGGAAACTCCCGGCACCGACGTGTTCACGGGTCTTCCCTTCCGGGACCAGGATGCGGATATCTCAGAAAAAGCCGATAAATTCAGGGAATACATAGGCGGGCTCTCTCAGGAACAGAAAGCCATGATCTACGCAAGAATAGCCAGTATCCCCAGCGATGAATCTGTCCTCAAGTATGTTACCAATACTCTCTCCGGCCTTTCCAGAGAGGAGATGGAGGCCATGCTGACACAGGCCATGGCCGGACAGACCGGCATGGACACAGAGAGGATAACTGCATACGTGTCCTCCATGAGCGACGAGGACTTTGAGAATATGATGTCTAACCTGGTCTCCCAGCAGTACAAGGAACAGTACGCGCAGGGCGTTATGGCAGGACTTATGAAGATGACCCCAGACCAGCTGTCTGCTATGCTGGATGAAAAAGTCGGAGGTTTCACCGATGAGGAATCTGCGAAATACCACGACTCGATCCTGAGCTTTTCAAACTCCACCTACGAAGACAACCTCAGGCAGATGGGATGCATAGACCTTGACAGTCCCGCCACCATAAACCTGTACGCCTCGACATTCGCCGACAAGGACACCATTCAGGCTGCGATCGACGAATACAACAAAGGCGTGGAAGAGCTCAAGCAAATCCAGTATACCGACTATGTCGGACTCATAATGTCATCGGTAACAACGATAATAAACGCCATATCGTATGTTCTGATTGCCTTCGTTTCCGTCTCCCTTATAGTCTCTTCCATTATGATCGGCGTCATAACCCTGATATCCGTTCAGGAAAGAACGAAGGAGATAGGGATCCTCAGGGCGATCGGAGCGTCAAAGAAAAATGTCTCCGGCATGTTCAATGCTGAGACTGTCATGATAGGCTTTATGTCCGGAGTCGTCGGAGTAGTGATCACTTACCTGCTCTGTATCCCGATAAACGCGATCCTCCACAAGCTGACCGGGATAACGCATCTCAACGCAATTCTTCCTCCCGTAACGGCTGCAATACTGATCGGCATATCTGTTCTTCTGACTCTGATTGCAGGAATTATCCCGTCACGAAGCGCCGCAAAGAAAGATCCTGTCGTAGCCCTGCGGACAGAGTAAGGACTTGCTGCCATATCCGGGATGTAACGGCTGTCCGAGTAGAATCGGCATTTTTCAGGGGCTGTAGCAAAATAAAAAGCTACGGCCCTCTCTTTACGCTACAAATCCGAGTAAAAAATGTCAAAAACACTTAAAAATATCTGCTATCGTGGACTGTGAAACGGTTTTAATCATGCTTTTTCTTCTCTGTAATAATCGGTATGTTTTTCAGTTCTGTCCGTTGATCTCTTTTAGATCTACGATTGCGAGAGACGGATCCATCGTGTGGAACATCATATAATTGCGACGCATCGTATCGACGGGGGCCTGACGGATGATCTTCGCGCTGTCCTCACCCGTGTAGAAATGCCAATAACGGTAGATATATCCGATCCAATAAAGAATATCCTTTGCAAAGACGTCCCCATTACCGGAAAGTGCGTCACCGGCGACGGTTTTCACCTCTTCGAGCAAATATTCCTCGCCCATCCATTGCGCACGGTTGTAGGTGGAATCCAGTTCCTTTGCAATCTCTGAAGTCATAAAGGCGCGTATGAACGCGGCGCTCGGGATCGACTTCTCGCCGGAGAGCTCAAACAAGCGTCCCTGTATATCGCATAATTTCAGATTCAGCTCGTCCATCACGTTCCTCCGTTTCTTGCCTGGTCGAGCAGCTCGTCAAAGAATAAACCCTCGCGGCGATAGTTCTTACAAATATCATTTGCCATCGAAACGCCCTTTGCGCGGTTTTCTTCGGCGACGTCTTTGATAAACAACCGCTCAAGCCACGAAATCTCTATTTCTTTCTCGATTTTGATCGCATTGCAGCCTTTTTCGGAAATGGCGACGTACTGTTTACCGAGCTGAAGGGCGGCAAGGCTGTTCACCAGCGCGGAATCCGTGATATTCCCGATAAAGAAATTGTCGATCACATAGAACATTCTGTCGTTGGCGATGCTGCCGATGACAAGATCCTTGTTCAGCGTGATATTGCGGTATTTTTCGTAAAAGGGCGTACCGGCTATTTTCTCCATTTTGCCGCGATGATACGCGACGAGCATAGCCCAATCAATATCCGCAGGAATCTCGACCACCTGAAGATCGGACAGATCGACCGACGTTAGATACAGTTTGGACT
>JAFTCY010000103.1 GCA_017454465.1 Clostridia bacterium | reverse complement strand
ATCGGGGCGACAGGATTCGAACCTGCGGCCTCCTGCTCCCAAAGCAGGCGCTCTACCAAGCTGAGCCACGCCCCGTGTCGCCTGTCCCCAAACACGAAAGACATTATAATCAATAACCTTATCTCTGTCAAGCCATTCAGGAACTTCCCTGTCAGCGAAGATTTCCGGATATCCTCGTTAACATCCGGCACTGTCCGTTCCTTCAGGCACGCTTCGGAAGCCGGCAGACCTCTTGACGTCCCGGCGGCGGGAAGTTTATAATAAAAGTGCAACGTAATACCACATTTTTTATTGTCGATCAGTAATCGTTATGGTTAAAATATGCGTCCTTCACGCGCCAAAGCCCTATATCGTTAAATGCCCTCCCCAGGGGCTCATGAGCATTGCCGCATATTTGAAAGGAAACGGCGTAAGAACAGACATCCTGGACGCCAACATCCATTATGCGGATCTGCCTTCCATCAGGCGCGCCTCCTATGAAAAGCTGCTGAAGAGGAAGTCATTTTCCAGAAACTTTGATATCGTAAAACAGGATTTCCCTGAAAAGCAGCTGGCAGGGTATTTTCGGAAAAACAGTTTCGATATCGTCCTGCTCGACTGCCAGTTTAGCGGAACCGCCAATTATTCATTCAGGACCTGCGAACTGATCAAAAAAGTCTCCCCCGGAACCATTGTTGTCACCGGCGGCATGCATGCAACCATCTTTCATAAAGAGCTCCTTGAGCAGTATCCCTTTGACGTTGTCATAAGAGGCGAAGGTGAAGAAATAGCGCTGGAGCTGGCAAGACGGATAGAAGGGGGACTACGCGGGCCGGAAAGGACAGGGACTGCGGAAACGTGCGCCGCAGGGGAATCGTCCCCCGGTCCCGGGAAAACGGGGAGCATCGATCTCACCGGGATACGGGGCATAACCTACAGAAACGGAAATGAGACAGCCGTCAATCCCGGCAGCGGTCTGGTCATGGACATGGACACGCTGTTCCCTGTTTATGACGTATATGAAGAATTTGAAATGGACCGGTATCGTGAATACGTGCAGGCTGTTCTGGGCCCTTTCTGGAGGGATCAGGATCCTGCGGGTGTGATCCTGACCAGCAGGGGGTGTATCGGAAGGTGCACATTCTGTAACGGACGGACCATCGACCAGGGCAGATACAGAAGTTTCTCAAAAGAGTACATCATTGAGCAGCTGACCCACATCTACAACAGATACAGGCCCGGAAAATTCGGCCTTTACGACGCTATGTTCGGAGGAAATACGGATACATACAAGGCTGTGTGCGATTTTTTCAGGGCCCGCGACGTGGAGTGGGGATTCGAAACAAGAATAGACGTGATGACGGAAGACAAGCTGAATTACGTGAAAAATACCCACTGCAAAGACATCCTGTACGGATTGGAAAGCGTAAATACCGAAGTCCTGAAATTCAACAAAAAGATCCCCAAGACAGTAAAAGACGACTACATGGACAAGGCGGCAAGGCTCTTCAAAAAGACACGCGACATGAAGATAATATGCTGCATCACCGTCCTGTACGGTCTGCCGGGGGAGGATAACGGCATCTTCCGGCAGACCATTGATTTTTTTGTGAAAAATGATCTCAGAAACAGTTATTATCTGGAGTATTATTTCTGCACTCCAATCATGTATCCCGGAACCGACCTGTGGTACAGCGCGGCTCCGGAAGACAGATGCTATGACTGGGACAAATTCTTTGTTGTCAATGAAAACATAATCGAAGAGGGAAAGATCGTATACAAAAACCCTGACATCGATATGGATAAGCTGAAGTATTACGTTGATAATTCCGAAAGGATCATCAACCGTCAGGATGGTCCGGAGAAGCTCACGCACCGTATCAGCGCAAGATCAAGGACAATAAAACGCATCTTTGCCGAAGCCCGGAAGGGCATCGGCTCATTCCTGGACTTTAAGTGGTTCATGCTCAGTCTCTGGTACACCCTGATAAGAGCCTGAACCGGCAAAACAGGACCGCCTATGCCGGGGCAAAGGGCATGGGCGGTCCGCCCCCGCTCACTTCACCGTCACATTATCTTTTCTGTTCAGTTCTTATTAACTTTTCTGGTCTGCTTCTCGGTCCGGATGTAAACATCATCGCTCCGGCTCAGCTTCAGACCGCCGCCCGAGATGTACGCATCCGCATTCCCGGTGTGCACCGATTTAAGCTGTGACCTGAGGACCATGCAGACAATTCCGGCAATGATCAGAGGCAGAAGGAAACACACAAAGAAGTACCCGAACCCCTCCATGCTTCCCGAAAAGATCAGGTTCATGAGAATGATGAGCACAAGGGAAACCACGGCGAAGACCCCGCCGAATTTCCCTTTATCCATGGGAAGATCGCCAATGAGCTTTCCGCTCTGCCCGTTCATGGCAAAAAGGAAGCTCTGATCCCTCCACTTCGTGGCCAGGAGCCACACGGGCATCAGGGCGTAATGAGCCTTGTCAACCTCCACGTTCAGATCCTTCGTCATGACGCTTTTGGATGAATAGCCGGTGACGGTATTGTCAATGGCCGCCTCCAGGCTCATCTTGCTCCTCTCCTCCATCCTGTTGCGGCAGTCCTTGACCTCAACGTCGTACTTGTCGGCAAGGAATCCGGGCATGTAAGCCATGGAGAAGGGCTTCAGTTCACTGTAGTCATAAGGCTCGATGGAATCCATGTGTTCATCGGGCATGCGGGTGGAAGCGTCCACAGGTATCTTTTCAAACTCGAGAGATCCCTCTCTGTCCGCTTCATAATACTCCGTGGTGGTGGTCTCCATATCTCCGTGCTTCGAAGTATGGACCTTCCTTGCATCGAACTTCATACTGCCCTCGGCCTTTCCGTCGAAGAGCCAAAAAGGCACGTAGACGCCCTGGATATCGTCGATGTGGTTCCCGCTGACGAAAGATTTGGGGAGCAGGAATTTGCCCTTGTAGTGCGCTTTCAGCGCATCGATGGCGGCTTTCTTGTCATTCTTGAAGGGAATGATATATTCAGGCTTGAGAGCGCCCTCAAACTGCCCCGGCATAACGGTCTGATTGCCGCAATAAGGACAACAGGTAGCGGCTGTATTTCCGTCGGTGATCATCTCCGCGCCGCAGGAAGGACAGCTGTAGGTCTTCATCCCTTCGGAGCCTTCACCCCATCCGCCGTCTTTTCCGGCGTTTGCAGCGGCCGCATCGTTTTTTTCGGCGTAAAGCTTTTCCACCTCTTCAACGCTGAAGGAACTTCCGCAGTAATCACACTCAAGCTTGCCTGAAGAGCCTACAAAATGCAGAGGACCGGTACATGCCGGGCACTGATAATTTGTCGACTGATCTGCCATAAATACCTCCTTTAAAAACCCGCGTTCCTTCCGGAACAGCCATTTTACGGCATTCCGGAAGGACGTCAGGGAAATAAGTGCATTAGAAGATCAGAACTCAGCTGACCACATCCTCATCGCCGAAGGGGTCGCCGCACTCCGGGCAGAATTTCGGAGGATTGGCCGGATCCTCGGGAACCCATCCGCACTTGTCGCACTTGTACTGAAGAGCTCATGCGGGTTTCTTTTCGCCGCATCCGGAGCAGAACTTGCCCTGGTTCACCTGTCCGCATTTAGGGCAGGTCCAGCCGGTAGCTTCGGGCTTCTTTTCACCGCATTCGGGACAGAACTTTCCGGTAGCCTGCTTTCCGCATTTAGGGCAGGTCCAGGAATCGGCAGCGGGAGCCGCCGCAGGTACCGGCTGAGGCTGAGCCATCTGCTGCTGTTGCTGCATCTGCTGCTGCATCTGTTGCTGCTGCCCCATAGCGAAAAGGTTCTGGGCGTTCATGCCGCCGGCCTGCTGGGCCATCCCCATGCCCATGAAGCCCATCATGGCTCCGTTGGGATTGGAGGCCGCCGCCATCATTGAATCCGCGGTAGCACCGGCCATATTCGCCGCCGCAAGACTTGCGGTACGGTTCGCCTGGATGCGCTTGATCAGAGCCTCGTCTTCCTCGGAAGCCTTCACGGATGATACTCCGAATGCCACGATCTCTATGCCGCGCCTGTCTCTCCATTCACCGGAAAGCTCTTCGTTCAGGGCGCCTGCGATCTCCTTTGTGTGGCCCGGAAGGGACGAATACCTGATCCCCATGTCGGAGATCTTTGCAAACGCCGGCTGGAGGGCCGTAAGAAGCTCCGACTTCAGCTGGGAATCGATCTCGCTCCTGTTGTAATCCCCCGACACATTTCCGCACACGTTGGTATAGAAAAGGATGGGATCGCAGACCCTGTAGCTGTACTCACCGAAGCACTTGATGGAAATGTCGATGTCAATGTCCGCCTTCTGATCCACAACCCTGAAAGGCACGGGATTCGCAGTGCCGTATTTATTTCCGATGATCTCCTTGGTATTGAAATAATAAACCCTCTGATCCTTGGGAGCTTCACCGCCGAAAGTGAAACGCTTTCCGATATTCAGGAAAGTCTGCTTTATGCTCTCGCCAAGGCTTCCTGAGAAGATCGAGGGCTCGGTGGATGAATCATACTTGAATTCGCCGGGTTCCGCACAAAGCTCGGTGACCTTTCCCTGATCCACGATGATCATGCACTGCCCGTCGGCAACCGCGATCACGGATCCGTTGGAAATGATGTTGTCGTCACCCTTTGTGTTTGATGAACGCCCCGTTACCTTTTTCTGCCCCTTTCTGACCAGAACATCAGTGGGAATAGCCTCGCAGTAGAAGTATTCCTTCCACTGATCCGCCATCACTCCGCCTGCCGCGCCCAATGCCGCTTGTATAAGACCCATTTTAAACCTCCTTCTGCCAATGTATGCCGCTTTCCGCAGCATATACAGCCTTAAAAATTCATACTCTGCTATTTTAACACCATTTCACTTATTGTAAAAGCATTATCTGGCAATTGGTACTGTACGCAGTCTGACTGGTTTTCGAGCGTCCCCCGTCTTCAATAGTTCCGAATGAAAAAAATCTGAAAAAACATATTGACATATCGGTTTAGTAGGTGTATTATCTCCCACCATAGGGTTCTGAGAACCGGAGCGGCGGTCAGACAGCAGTAAAAGGCAAGGCCTACGCTGCAGCCGCCGCCGGCAAAAGACATCGGAACAGAGGTCTGTATGGAAAGGAGGCATGACAGAATGAAGGAGTTCAGTTTCAAATCCGGATCGTGGTGTTGTATGTGCATGTGTCGAATGTTCAGCTCCCAGGCAGGTAATGAAGCCGGGTGTATGGATCACATGTCATGCGCCCGCAGATGACGTTCTGAAGACCGGAACGGAGATGATCATTGCCTGGGAGTCAGAAGCCCGGGCATTTTTTATGCGGCGGCACCCGGGCACAGGGGGATCAAGCCCCGAAGACCGCAAAGAGGAATACCATCCCACCAACGGGTCTCCGGACCGGTGGCAAACCGGACACAGGATCAGATAAAAGGAGGAAGATATTATGAAGAAGACAATACTTACGAAACTGTTCACGGGAATCGTGACTTTGACGCTGGGAGTGACAGCTCTCACCGGATGCGGATCGGGAGCGCAGCAGCCCGCCGGAACGGATGCCGGCACAAACGCGGCTTCAGCAGAGACCGCCTCACAGGGTTCGGAAGACAAAGTGTACAGGACCCTCGATGAGATCAAGGCCGACGGCACCATAAACATCGGGGTGTTCTCCGACAAGAATCCCTTTGGTTACGTGGATGAAAACGGCGAATACCAGGGCTATGACGTCTACTTCGCCGAGAGGATCGGAAAGGATCTGGGTCTCAAGATCAATTACGTGTCCACCGAAGCCGCAAGCCGCGTAGAATATCTGGAGACCGGAAAGGTGGACATAGTCCTTGCAAATTTCACCGTAACCGAGGAAAGGGCCCAGAAGGTTGACTTCGCCCTCCCCTATATGAACGTGGCTCTCGGTGTGGTATCCCACGAGGATAATGTGATAACCAGTCTCGACCAGGTGGGCCCTGACGACCAGATCATCGTGATCTCCGGCACCACTGCGGAGACTTATCTGGAGAAAAACAATCCGGAGATCAAGCTCCAGAAGTTCGATACCTACGCCACCGCGAAGACCTCCTTTGAAAACGGTACGGGAGTGGCCTGGGCAAATGACAACACCGAGGTCATAGCTTATTCTCTTGAAAATAAGGGCTATGTGGTGGGCATTCCCTCTCTGGGAAGCCAGGACACCATCGCCCCCGCAGTCTCCAAAGGCAACAGCACGCTGCTTGACTGGCTGAATGAGGAAATAAAGACTCTGGGCAAGGAAAACTTCTTCCATGCGGATTATGAAGCGACCCTTCTGGATACCTACGGCGCGGATTACGAGGACACCCTTGTGGTAGAGGGCGGAGAGACCGGGTCTGCGGATACGGCTGAAGCTGTTCCCGCAGCCGGTGCAGCGGATATCGTACCCGGAAACGGGGAGACCATAAAGGTTGCCGCATCCCCCACTCCTCATGCGGAGATCCTTGAGCAGGCTGTCCCGATCCTTGAGAAATACGGCTACAAACTGGAGATAGTTGAATTTGAGGATTACGTCCAGCCAAACCTCGTTGTGGAATCCGGTGAACTTGACGCAAATTATTTCCAGCACATCCCTTACCTTGACAGCTTCAACGAAGAAAAGAACACCCATCTGGTAAACGCCGGAGGGATCCACTACGAACCTTTCGGCATCTACCCCGGAACGAAGAAGAGCCTGGACGAGATCGCCGACGGCGACAGCATCGCAGTTCCAAACGACACCACAAATGAAGCAAGAGCGCTTCTGCTCCTTCAGGACAACGGACTTCTGAAGCTCAAGGATGGCGCGGATCTTACGGCAACAGTACAGGATATCGTCGAGAATCCCAAAAACATCAAGTTTGTGGAGCTTGAAGCCGCTCAGGTTCCGAGAGTAGTCAAGGAGGTGGCATATATCGTACTGAACGGCAACTACGCTCTTGAAGCAGGCTATTCTGTCGGAAAGGATTCCATCGCAAGGGAGTCGAGCGATTCCGTGGCGGCGAAGACCTATGTGAACATTATAGCCGTAAAGGAAGGCAACGAGAATACAGACAAGATAAAGGCCCTCGTAAGCGTCCTGAGATCGGATGAGATCAAAAAATACATCACTGACACCTATGACGGAGCTGTTGTATTCTTTGAGTGAACTGGCAGGTCTGAATGACCTGTGCGGGAGGGCCGCCCGGCCCTCCCGCTTTACGGATTATTTTCAGTTAATGCAGGCAGAAGAAAGAGATAAGGGCATCCTATGGATCCGGATATTCTAAGATCATATATACCCATGTTTTCAGAGGCTTTTCTGCTGACGGTCCGGATAGGATGGATCGGTATCCTGATATCCCTGGCGCTTGGGATAGTGTGTGCCTT
>JAFTCY010000102.1 GCA_017454465.1 Clostridia bacterium | reverse complement strand
TGTTCTTGCGGCGAACGCTCTCGGCATCATCAACGGAACAGGATCCGGCAAGTTCTCGCCGGACGGCACGCTGAAGAGAGCCCAGATCGCGGCTATCATCAACCGTGTGGCAAGAGTTATGGGAATAGAAACAGACGGATTCACACATGAATTCAACGACATCACAGACAACTACAAGTGGGCGGACACAGAGCTCGGCTGGCCGGTGCACGCGGGCGTCATCAACGGCGTAGGCGGCGGCAGGTTCAACCCGGGCGGAGACCTGACCACGGAGCAGGCGATACTCATCACCTACAGAGCGCTGGGCGCTTTGAAATAACAGGGATCCCGCGGTTTAAATCAGAAAATATGGAGGATAACAGAAAAGCATGAGAAAACTATCATTGTTCCTGGTCTTCGCTGTCATGGCGGTGCTCTTTGCCGTAGCTGCAAACGCGGCGGTAGGCACCATCGTGTACGGCGTGAAGACCGACAAGGCCCCTAATATGGAGGAGATTGACGAAAGCTGGGGAGAACCGGCCATATACGTGACCAAGGACTCGCCCAACTCCGAGCTGGCCAAGTACTGGACAGTATGGAACGATACCGCCGAGGGCGAGCACAGCGGAACAGGCCCCCAGGGAAGGACAACCTTCGAGCCGGAAGACAGCGATTTCTGGATGTACTTTCTCTATGATGAAAAGAATTTCTATGTGGCTTTCAAGACTCCGGACTATCATATAGCGGGATCCGAGACTCCCCACAGAGGTGACGGGATACACATGTGGCTCCAGCCTCTTGAGACCATGACGGACCCCTACGGTTCCTGCGGATGCAGCCCCGATATGAGTTCCGACCAGCGCAGGGCTCTCCAGAGCCAGTACTATTTCTACTGGAACCTGGCCTTTGACGACTGGACCACGGAGTCCGGCAACGCGTGCGATCTTCTTGACGAAAAGCCGGTGATCTACCAGTACGGCGACGAGCTGCACTGCATAATCCAGATACCCCGGGCTTTATACGGCCTGAGGAACCGTGATCTCCACGGATATGAGATGGGCATAAGCGTGCTCAGATGCTCCTCCACGGGTCTGCCGTGTCCCTCCGGCACCCATACCGACGAAGGATATTCGGGATGGCTCAACTGGGGCAAGTTCATGGCTTCCTATACGAAGATACCCCAGTCGGTCAATACGGTAGTGCTCATGGATCCCGCACAGGGAATACCATCCAACACGACAGTGACGGAAGAAGAGATACCGAAGATCGAACCCAATCTCGACGGTGTGTCTGGCTGGGCAAGAGACGAGGTGGAGGCAGCGATCCTGTCCGGGATCGTTCCGGAGGCCCTGTGGCAGAACTATACTTCTCCCATAACAAGGGGGCAGGTGGCTGAGATGTTCGTAAAGCTGATCGAGAAGATCACGGGCTACAAATCATCCAGCATAATCGAAAAGAGGGGGCTGACCCTCAACACCGGCAAATTTACCGACACCACTGATGAAAACGTGCTGATAGCCAACGCCTTCGGCATAATCAACGGTACCAGTGATACCAAGTTCTCGCCTGACGGAACTCTGAAAAGAGCCCAGATCGCGGCACTGATCAACAGGGTGGCGAAGTTCGTTGGAAGAAATACCGAAGGGTACACCCATGACTTTACCGACATCACCGACAATTACAAGTGGGTGGACGCCGAGCTGGGGTGGCCCGTGAACAACGGTGTCATCAACGGCGTGGGACAGGGACGGTTCAACCCCGGCGGCGACCTGACGACCGAACAGGCCATACTCATCACATACAGAGCCCTTGTGGCGCTGAAAAACTGACATACCGCTGACAGGATACGATATAAACGAACCCGCTGCTTTGAGACAGCGGGTTTTCTTTCAGTTGCGCCCGGCATGCGCGGTTGCCTGCCGGTGAAAGTACGCTACAGACTTATTTTCCTGATACTTTCTGCCTTTTGCCCGGAAGGAAAAGACAGATCGCTCCGGCCGCGCTTACTGTCATAAGAACGATCCAAATCCCGATATGACTGTTGTAGCCGGTCTGAGGAGAGATGACGTGTTGGTTGGTTGCGGCGAGGATGGTAAACCTTGCCGATGCTTCGCCGTCGGTGAAGACGAGCGTGAGCAGGTGCCCGCCGTCGGCAAGCGTTTTCAAAAAGGCGTCTTTCAGGATAACGGCTCCGTACTCGTCGACTGCATAGTTTTCTGCGGATACTTCCGTGCCGTCGATTCTGACCCCACTGAATTTTCCGGCTTCGGCGTCGGTGCAGAAATAGAGGTCCTTTCCACCGTCCTTTGACCATTCGACACCGCTGCCTTCGGTGATATTGTATCCGGCCGGATCTACAGTGAAGTTTGTTGTCGTTTCAGTTCCGGAGAAGATGACAGTCATCGTATGATCGCCTGCGGTGAGCGTTTTCACATACTCTTCCGTCAAAGTGACGTTGCCGGTGTCTGCATCGACGGTGTAATTCTCTTTGTCAATCTCGGTTCCGTCGATTTTGACCGCGGGAAGATCCTTGATAGTGTAGGTCAGACCCAGCGCGCCGTAGAAATTGCCGATGCCGATTACAGTGAGTTGCGCGCTTCCGGGAGCCGAGCTGCCGTCATAAAGGACTTTATAATCCACTCCCTCGGTCAGTTCGGTGCCTTTGAGAGCCGCGGTGACTTTCGGAGCCTGGACGGCACCGTCATAAACCGCTTCTGCGACGGAAAAATCGACGCAGTCGATCATATATGCCACATCGCCTTCTTTCGCCGCCTCGTCCGCGGCGGTGAATAGATCGGTGACTTCAATCCGGTAATCGTAGACGTCGGTGACAAAATAGACAGGCTCGGAGTCCACTATTTCCTCGATTTCACCGACCTTTTGCCATCCGAGCGAGATCCCCCAGTCTTTTTTTGAGGTGTCGACTTCGCAGAATTGAGAGACCGGTCTCAGATTGCTGTTGCCGTAAGAATCATAAAGGGTTGCTGAGGTCGTGTATTTCGCACCGTTGAAAAATTCGGAGTCCATCGGGTAATAAGAGCGCTCCAAATTCGAATAAAACGAGATGCCGTCTGCCTGCCAGCCGTTTTCGCCAAAGGAGATCACAAGATATGCATCAATGAAATCACCCTGCGCCAAAACGAGCTGGATCGGGAGGGTAGCACGCGTTCTCGAACGATCCTGGTATTTGATCTGTGCGGGATGTTCTGCTCCGTTTTGGTCCGTCAGAACGAAGCAGTATGTATTCACCTGAGGGACGATCCAGACGGAAGTCGCGTCGGAATAGACCCGCTGATAGATATCTGCATCGCTGTCGTCAAGTTTTTCGTAATAACGGTAATAGTCGAGTTTTCCTGTGTAATCGGGGGCGAAAAAGAAGGGACCGGACGGGTACAGATCGTCGTATGTTTTGTCGCCGCATAAAATATGCAAAATCTCATCAAATTCCGGGCTCTTGTAATTTCCGACTTTCAGCTGCGCAGTGGAGAGTACGTTCATCAGCGACTGTGACGAAGCATTCTGTATCGTCACCTGATAAAAGGTCGAAGAGCCGTCCGCATTGACCAGCTTTTTCACACTGAGCTTGTCCTTTCGGAGCGATTCCCGGGCCTGCTGGGCAACGATCTTTGAGAAATGCGCTTCCACCTCGTTTTCAGAATCAAAATCATCGTCGTGATCCGAGATATAATGTATGAATATCAGGATGCAGTTGCGGATGTGGTCATCGCTGCTGGCCTGAACGGCTTCTTTCACTTCCGCCCAGGTCACGGGAGCGTCCGCGGCTGCGGAAAGTCCGGACACGATCTGACCGAAGTGTACGATCAGATTATAATATGCGACGGCAAGACCGTGTTTTTCCAGAAGCGAGCGCGCAGTTGCATCCGTGAGGAGGTCCTTCACATGTATGAGCTCGTTGAAGTAGTCGTACGCGTCGGTCAGATTGCCGTCACCAAAGAAGATGTTGAGTCCGGTGGGATCGATCCTGAGGAAGCCGTTTGCGTCGGGCGGGAGAAAGGCGCCGTCGAGCCCGCGGACGAAATATCCGCCCACTGTACGGCTGGTGACTGCCGATTCGGCGGAATAGATCACATCGTCTCCGCTTCCGTCGCTGTCATTAAGGACCGCAAGGATCTTCAGAGCGGTATCGGTATAGGCGTTCGTAAGCGCATCAATCTCGCCGTCGTTTGCATTGTCCATTTCGGACTGCGGGGAACTCAGCCCGCCGGTTAGGGTGCCAAGGTCGTAGAGCGAATAGCTTCCATCGGCGTAATAGTAGGCGGTCAGGAGCGAATAGAGTTCATCGTAGAAATTGTAGCGGCTGTTCTGTGCGCCAAGTGTCTTTGCTTCGCGGATCAGTATAGTATCGAGCTCGGTGATGAGCGGCATCAGACGCGCGGTGAAGTTTTTCAGATCGATTACGGAGAGAGTGCCTTCGGATTCCTGCTCTTCGGTATAAAACGCAGAGAGTCCGTCTACCATGTGTTTGCCGAGCTCAAAACCGTTCATCCCCGGATTTTCCCGAAGAGCGTTCAGCCAGGAGGTATACTCCTGACCGTATCCCGGTTCAAAATCCGGCGAAGCGACCAGATAATCGGTGTAGGGCGCGAGAACTGCCGCCACCTCAACACTTGCCATTAAACAGGCGTCGAAATTGATGATCTCGAATTTCTTTTGGTCCTGGATCAGTTTTGTTTTTTCGAACAAGGTAACCATCTGGGCGACTGATATGTGGTCGTCTTTATCAAAGTGTTCATCACTGCCATATCCAAGAGCAAACGCGCCGCCGTGATCCCAGAGGATCAGGTCGTACTGATCAGCGGGATAGTTCTCATAGCAGTAATCGATAAAAGCGGTGAGCGTTTCCGAATTTGCCATATTCGCCTTTTCAAATCCCTCGATTCCCGTAGGTTCGAGAAGCTTCATTTTGCCGTGTTCCTCTTCGCCACGCTTTCCTTCGAGTTTCCAGATCTGATCGTATTCCGCGTCGATTTCCTCAGCGCCCTCAAGATACTCTGCCTCCGTATGCCATTCATTGGAGCCGCCGGTCATCACGATATAATTGAGGTTTTCATCATAATCCGCTTTCATCGACTGGACGAGGTTCCAGGTCCCGCAACTCCAGTTGGTTTCCAAACTGGCTCCATCCAGATAAAACATGAGCGTGCGCGTCTGGGCAGAAGGCGTTGCGAAGACTTCCGCAGGAACGGCTGCGAGCGTACCTGTCAGCATCACAAGTGTCATAAGAAACGAGATCAGACGGGTTTTTGTTTCTTTCATAGCAGTACTGTCCTTTATTCAGAATTAGTATCGGCGGCTTTGAACAGCTCAGTCCGCGAAAAGTGACCTTAAAAATGCGCAGGGCGATCAGATTACCGGTTATTCTGTTTATCAAAAAATCCTTTTGGACTGTGTCATGGTAAAAGGATCCGGGCTTTCGGTTGTCTGGCCGTCATTTTGATCCGACGCACCCGTTCCGAAGCCGGGGTTCTTCCAGTAAAATCCGCCCGCCGCATTGTCAAGCAGGTCGTCGGGCAGAGCAATTCCCATCTTGCCCAGAAACTCGAACAGCTCGTTGCTGTCCTTGCATTCTGCGGCTTTCGCTTTCTGTTCGCCGGTCAGCCCCGCCAGGACTTCCGTCAGCATTTCGTTGAATTTCTTTTCTTCCATGGTAAAGTCTCCTTAAAATATGTTCTATTTCTCTATTCTCAAAATGTCGACAAAGCCGGTGATGTCAAAGATCTCCATAATCTCCGGCTTAACATTCACAACATTCATTTCACCCTGTCTGTTCATGACCTTCTGTGCCGAAAGAAGCACGCGAAGACCTGCGGACGATATGTAATCGAGGTTCTCCAAATCAAAAGTGAGCTCCTTTACGCCGTTCACGGCGGTGCGCACGTAGTGTCAAGGCGCCCTGCAAGCGCGATGTTAAGCTTGTCAGCGTCCCGATTCTTTGATATCGTCATTTTAAGTTCCTTTCGCTGAAAGATCATCAAGTTTAGCGGCACAAGCAGTGCATATTTTTTTATTTCGCCATTAATAAATGCGGACACCATATCCGTTGACCTGCTTGCTGCTCCGCACAAAGGGCACGCGAAATCTGTCATCACAACATGATATTTAAGGCCGCAGGTGACTTAATCGAGCTCGTTGACGTCGAGTTCGTTTTTTTCGATCTTCTTTTCGTTTGCCATCTTGCTTTTCTCCTTCAGAAAGTTCGATGATTCAAATCAAATATATTACGGTCTTCCATGGGGGTCCCTTACATGGGGGTCCGGTCTTCCACCGAAGTCATTTTGTGACTGTTGATATTTGCCGTAGCAGTTCACGCAATAGGGCCTGTTGTTCACATAGAACGGTACTTTGCCGTTGTACTTCCTGCCGCAGCCGCCTTGACACTGATACTCATTG
>JAFTCY010000101.1 GCA_017454465.1 Clostridia bacterium | reverse complement strand
GCCTGTCAGAGCGATCCCGCAGTAGATGCACCTTGCAATGTCGCCGAGCAGGCCGGATGGCGAGTCTGAAGAGGCGAGCTCAGAGCCCAGGGAACGGCCGTTCTGCGCCGGAAGCGTCTCCAGAGGTATGTATTTTTTCCTGCTTTCCACACTGATGCTGTTTGCCGGATAGAACCAGGATGAGATGCTGCGGTCTCCGAGTGATACGTACAGGACATCGTCTTTATGATCAGAAAACTCGTCTGACAGATTCAGGGCGCAGACCGCGTGGTTCCGCGGGACCACCGCTACAGGGACTCCGGGAAAAGCTTCCATAAGCTGGTCCGCGAATGCGTCGAAGGAGACCTGGGAATCCGGGGCAATGATTATCCCGATACCTATGCAGTTTTCGGCATCGATCCTTGCGAGACTGGCCGTTATGAAGTTCTTGGTGGGGGTGCCTTCGGGCTTTTCTATATTGGAAAAATCCGAGACCTTTCCCTTGTAGAGAGTGCTGAGCCTGAGCTTGCAGAAGGACTCGGGAGAGGACGACATATTGAATATGGAAAAGTACTTTTCCTCGCTTATCCTGGCTGATTTGGCCTTGCGTCCCCTCTGGTTCGACTCGATCACGTCGGTGATTATTATCCTGTTGTCTTTCAGCGTGTTGCTGACTTTTCCCACAGTCATCAGACTTATCCCGGTCGTGTCCATTATATCGAACCTGCTCGGGTTCGGGCGTGTCGCGATCACGTCCATGACTCTCAGATAGTTCTCAAGCTTGGTTATTTTCTGGATGTCAGTGAGCATTCTTACCTCTGAAGTAATTATTAAATATCATTTACTAATATTATATCCATCTGAGACCGAGTTGTCAACACTATTCTGCCCGGCTTTCCTTTACATTTCCGGAGAGTTGTGATATAATCTCCGAATGTGGTAACCGCCCTTAGCTCAGCCCGGATAGAGTACCGGATTCCGATTCCGATGGCCATGGGTTCAAATCCCTTAGGGCGGGTCAGTACAGGGATTGCCGTTCTAGCGAAGACGGCAATCTTTTTTTGCCTGCAGGCGTTTATTGAAATGAGTCCCGCGGTATGATATAATCCTGCATGACAAAAAAACGAACAGGGATCAGGTGGATCTGGTTATGAAAGAGATCATTTCCCGCTCGCCCGGGGAGACTGAGGACGCAGGCAGGGCGCTGGCGGAGGCTGTAAAGGCAGCGGCAAAAAAGGAATATGTTGCGCTTTACGGCGAACTGGGAGCAGGAAAGACCGCTTTCGTCCGGGGGTTCGTCTCTGTCCTTTCGCCCGGCAGCCGAGTCAAGAGCCCTACGTACACGATAGTAAACGAGTACCGCAGGGGCGAGGTGCCGGTCTTTCATTTTGATTTTTACAGGACCGGAAGCGAGGAGGATTTCATAGCCCTCGGTTTTTGTGAATATATCGATTCGGGCATATGCATCTCCGAGTGGAGCGAGCTGATCCCCGGAGAGATATTTGAAACCATTCCGGATCCGGTCACGGTAAGGATAGATAAGATCTCCGAAAGCGAGAGAAAGATCTCCATTGACGGAGCGGACATAGACTTATGAAGATTTTGGCATTTGACACAAGCGCTGACATCGCGACATGCGCATTATGCGAGGATGACAGGCTCATCGCCGAGACATCTCTCAGGACAAAGACCCACAGCTCTGTCATACTTCCGTGCGCAGAAGCGCTGATGCGCTCCTCGGGACTGGGCTTCCGGGACATAGAAATGTATGCGGCATCGGTGGGACCGGGATCGTTTACCGGTATAAGGATCGGGGTGGCTACCGCAAAAGGGCTCGCTTTCCCTGAATCGACTCCCTGTGTAGGTGTTTCCTCCCTTGAGGCAATGGCCTGGAACCTGGCCTGCATTCCGTGCATAGCGGTTCCCGTGATCGACGCCAGACGGGGCATGGTCTATACCGCCCTGTTCAGAAACGACGGCGAGGGACGGGTCATGAGGCTCTGTGACGACACCCAGGTCCCGGTCGCCGAGCTGGGAGCCATGCTTTCGGCGTATGAGGGAGAGACGGTGCTTTTCACCGGAGACGCCTATGATGCGGTGCGGAAGGAGCTTGGTAATGAATACGGAGCTCAGACACCGCCCAGGCTGAGATGGCAATCCGCCTACGGAGTAGCGAGGGCGGCCTATGAAAAGTGGAACAAGACTTCCGACAGATCGGTATTCACCGATGTTTCCCTCAACCCTGTTTACCTGAAAAAATCTCAGGCGGAGAGGGAAAGGGAAGAGAGACTGAATTCGGAAAAATAGAACATTGCTTAACGGAGGGCTCCGGATCATGGAGAACAAGAAACTGGCAATTGCCTCGGATCACGCGGGATACGGCCTTAAGAATTTTCTCGCGGACCACTTCAGGAAACTGGGATACGAAGTGACGGATCTGGGAACGGATTCGGAAAAGAGCTGCGATTATCCGGTCTTTGCGGAAAAGCTGGCTGATTTCATTATTTCAGGCGGCGCCGACCTGGGGATCCTGTGCTGCGGAACGGGTATCGGCATGAGCATTGCCGCGAACAAGGTGCCGGGAATCAGGGCGGCGGCCTGTTCCGACACATTCAGCGCAAAGTATACCAGGCTCCACAACGACGCGAACGTTCTGTGCCTGGGGGCGAGAGTGGTGGGTGAAGGCCTGGCTGCAGAGCTGGCTGACATATTCGTCACCACCGGATTCGAGGGCGGGAAACACGCGAGAAGAGTGGGCCTCATAACCGGGATTGAAAAAAGAGAAAAATAGAATGACACGGGAGGGAAGTTATGGAGTATATCGTGACCATTGCCAGGCAGAGCGGTACCTGCGGACGCGAGATCGGACTGAAACTCTCGGCACTTGCCGGACTGCCTTTCTATGACAACAACCTTATAAAGCTTGCCGCGGAAAAGAGCGGCATGAGCGAGGAAGTCCTTGAGGACTACGATGAAAAGGCGTCGAACAGCCTTTTGTACGCTCTTGTGACGGGAGGCTCTTCCTTCGGACACAGTTTCGCGGGCCACAACATGACGCTGAACGACAAGCTGTTCGTTGCCCAGGCTGACATACTGAAGGGCATCGCGGAAGAGGGAAAAGGCGCCGTTATAGTGGGAAGGTGTGCCGATTACGTGCTTTCCGGATATGAAAAGCTCATAAAGGTCTTCGTAATGGCCGGCTTTGAGAAAAGAGTGGAAATGGTCATGGAGAGGGAAGGCCTGAACAAAGGCGAGGCCCGGGACTTCATCGTAAAAACAGACAAAAAAAGATCCGGGTACTACAATTACTACACCGGTGAGAAGTGGGGCAGACCCGATAATTATGACCTTGTCATAAATTCCGGAGATATCGGCAGCGGCGGCGCCGCGGCCGTGATCCTGGAATTCATGAAACAGAGACAACAGCAATATACTGGGGAGGAATAAGCGACAAAATGGATCTCAACATTTTCGAAGCAGGCCTGCTTGAAGGCCTCAACAGCGCACTGAGATGCGATTTTCTTGACAAAACGCTTTCTCTGCTGACACACCTGGCGGATGCCGGTATTTTCTGGATCATCCTCGCGCTGGTGCTGCTGATCTTCAGGAAGACGAGAAAGATGGGATTCACCATGGCCATCGCTCTTCTGTTCGGACTGGTGATCTGCAATCTTGTCATAAAGCCTCTTGTGGGCAGGATCAGGCCCTATGAGGTAAGTTCAGCGCTTGCCGCCATAAGGGCATCTATCAGCGGAGACGGGCTATTCGCGCTGAAGATGGAAGTGGACGCATCATTTCCATCCGGGCATACCGTTGCGTCCTTCGAGGGCGCATTCGCCATATTCCTGTGGAACAAAAAACGGGGCATTCCCGCCATCGTTCTTGCGGTGATAATAGCCTTCTCGCGTCTGTACCTTTGCTTCCACTACCCCACCGATGTACTGTTCGGAATAGTCCTGGGCATAGCGAACGCCATCGCGGCATACTTCATCATCAGGACCCTTATAAACAGGACCAAATTCGCGAAGATCTGCTGAATGAATGAGACAGCACGGGCATTTTCCGGAAGGGCTTTACGCCTGTATCTGGGAAATGCCCTTTGTTTTTTACCCGGCCAGGTTGATTATGATCCTGATGCGGGTGTATAATCCATATGTCGGACGGGGGTACCGAAAGGTTTAAACCGGAATCAGGTGTGAGACCTGAGCGAGACCGTCACCGTGAATGACTGACAAGCCGCCGCGCAGCAACCGCAGGCTGAAACCATTGGGAGACCGAGAAGGGGCGGACGGTATGTGTGTAAACAGCAGTCATGAGCCGGGATACCTGCCCCGTTTTCAGATAACAGCTGCGTCATCCGGCGTTCGATCCGGTACGGATCGATTTATCTGAGTCCGGCGATCTACATCCAATAATATCAAAGGAGAAAAAAGATGAGGAGACTTAGTAAATTCAACAGGATCTCCGCCCTGGTGCTGCTTATTGCGGTCGTAGCAGCTCTCTTCGTTTCGTGCGGCGCGAAACAGGAGAACAATGGCACGGAAGGCGGAAAAATAACGATCACCGTCGAGGTGGTCAGCAAAGCCGGCGAAAAGACCGAGAAAAAGATAACCACCTCAGCTGAAAACCTTGCCGACGCGCTGAAAGAGGCAGGCATGGTGGACGGATATGACAGTGAATACGGTTATACCATCACCGCTGTGAACGGGGAAGTCGCCGACTTCAATACGGAGGGCGCCTACTGGGCTCTTTCAAAAGGCGGCGAATACCTGATGACAGGCGCGAGCAGCACTCCCATTGCGGACGGCGATCATTTTGAGATAACCTATACTGTTTATTCAGAGTGATGAAGACGCGTCAGCAGGTACTGCGTATTGTTCTGCTTCCGATGTTCGGGGCAATGCTTTTTGTGTCAAAGATCGCATTTGAGGCCCTGCCGAACATACACCCGGTAGCCATGCTGATCATGGTTTTTACGCTTGCGTACAGGAGATGGGCTCTTGTTCCCATCTATATTTACGTGATCCTTTTCGGCGCTTTCTACGGATTCCAGCAGTGGTGGTATCCGCATCTGTATATCTGGACCATACTCTGGGCTGTCACAATGCTGCTTCCGAAGAAGCTGCCTGACAAAAAAGCTGCCTTCATCTACCCCGCGGTCTGCGGGCTCCACGGCTTCCTGTACGGGACGCTGTGGGCTCCCTCACAGGCCCTCATATTCGGCTTTAACTTCAAGCAGACGCTGGCCTGGATAGGTTCCGGGCTTCTGTTTGACGTAAGGCACGGGATCAGCAACATCTGCATGGGGCTGCTCATCCTGCCGCTGTCGAAGCTCCTTATAAAAGAGAACGAGAAAAGGGGACTGTAGGACTGCTCCGGATGCACGGACAAAACAAAAAAAACGGACGGCTGTTGCAAAACAGCCGCCCGTTTTTTCACTCAGGACGGGTCCGGAACGTAAATGTCAGCGGATCCGACCTTGACCCTTCAATGGATTCCCCGAATATGCTGATCCGGTATTCCGTATCCGGTTCAAGGCATGTGAATGTGCACTTCCGGACGGTCTCGCAGCTTCCGTCCAGCAGATACGAGAATACCGATCTTGAGTCGGCAGATCTGCCCCGGGCATCCCGCAGCTCTATCACGTATCGGAAGATATTTCCGATGTCGTCCGGCTGGGTGAACTCGAATTCGTACACATATGTCCTTACTGACTCATCCGAGACTTTTACGCCGGCAAGGCTGAGACTGCCGGGAGCGGGTTCGCTGATACCGGAATTATCCGATGCCTCCACGTCGATGAAGATGCCGCAGTGATCCGTAAGCGCCACACCGTCCACATACGTGTCTATGACCGAGTATTCATTGACATGCATCGATTCCTCTGACACAAAAATGAAATCTATGGGAGCTCCACCGTCAAGGTTACGGTAGCCCCAGCCCCTGAACGTGCCCTTGTTTTCGGTCCTGTCGGCCAGGTGCTTGGGGTCGCCGATGCCGGGCTCTGATATCATGATCCTGTAGCTCTCGCTGTTTTCCGACGTGTTGTAGTCTCCAGACACGAAGACGGGGCAGCCCGTTGACGCAAGCTGGCCGGCCATCTTCGCGACTACCGCCATCTGGAACCTGTTTTCCTCGTCTGATTCGAACGCCAGATGGGTATTCAGGTGAACGTAGGTGAATCCGGTCTCTTTATTCCTGAGTACCGCCCACGTGGCGGTCCTCGCATTGGTGGACCAGCTTATCTCCCGGAGCCTTCTGAGAGAGGGAAGAAAGACAGAATCCCAGTCCACAAGATCGTATTTCGTATGGTCATAGTATATATAGTTCGCCATCAGTGAATTCTTCGTGAGAGGGTCCGAATCGCCGATTCCGACCCTGGAGTAATCGGTCAGCCCCGTGCGGAAGACGGAAGGCCACTGACCGCCGAAGATAAGCCCGTTCTCCTGGGTGCCTATGGAATCGGGAGAGTATGACAGGAGCAGATCCACCATTTTTCCCGATCTCTGTGAGATATTCTGCATGTCGCAGGACACGTTCATGCTGATAATGCGCAGTTCCTGGGACAGGACGTCCCGGCCTGATCCGGTGTCACCGGACGTGGAAACGGGTACCGATCCCGAAACGGCCAGAAGAGCGGCCAGTATCAGAGATATTGCTGCTTTTTTAAGGACGTTTCTCATCTCTCTGCCTCCGTTCTGAAGTGTATGATCATCGGCTGTCCTTCCGTACCGGCTACGGTGCAGGGATAGAGCCTGACCGTATACCCGGTATCGGGATCCAGAGCCGTGAACGTGCATGTCCTTGTCTCCGGGATGTTCTCGTCAAGGTTGAGCGTGTATATCTTCCTTGTGTCCACGAGCCTGTCCGAGGAGTCTCTCAGCTCGGCTCTGTAAAAGTATATGTTCCCGAAAGAAAGCGGACGGGTGAATTCAAAATCGTAAACATAGGCGCTCCTTTTCAGTTCGCTGACAGTGCTCCCCTCCATGCTTATGATCCCGCACCCGCCGCTGAAGGTGTCAGGAACCGCCCCGATCTCGGCTTTCACGAATACGGCGCAGTGGTCGGTGAGTATCTGGCCGTCCGGAGAGATCGTGTCGATGACCGAATACTCCCGCACATGCATGAGTTTCTCGGAAACGAAACAGAAATCTATAGGCTTCTGTCCGCTGCGGTCCCTGTATGACCAGCCTCTCCAGGTCCCCTCATCCGCGGATATGTCGGCGATATACTTGGGATCCGCCATCAGGGGCTTGTTTTCCATTATGTAATATCCCCGGCTGCCTTCTGACATATTGTAGTCTCCGGTGGAGAAGACCGGTATGCCGGCTGCGGCGAACTGTTCGGCGAGATTGGCGACGATCGCCATCTGGTATTCCGCTTCCTCCGTGTTGTCATACGCAAGATGACAGTTGACGTGGGCGTAGACGAGACCCGTCTCTCTGTTCCTCAGAAGACACCATGTCACTGTCCTGGGATATGACGAATCCTCAAAGGAAGACGCGATCATCCCGGTGACCGGCGACATCCAGAGCGTCTGCCAGTCCAGGCAGTCGTAAATGTCGCTGTTATAATAGATATAATTTGCCATGTATCCGTTTGAGCGCTCAAGATGGCCCAGCGCGGAAAGGCCGACTCTTCCGTAGTTCGGAAGACCGGTCTCAAAGTAATACGGCCATTTTCCCGAGGAATCCATTCCGTTCTCCTGAGTGCCTATGGAGTCCGGGGAATAGCTCTTGAGGAGGTCGATCAGCTTCGGGCCCCTTTCGTCGATCTGCTGCTGTTCGCAGCACACGTTCACGCTTATGACTCTGACCTCGCCTCCGGGCAGCATCTCCGCCGCGGTCCCAGGCCCGGCAGATCTGAGAGAAAAGAACGCCAGCATGACCCAAGCCAGCGATATAATGAGCGATACGGCTCTTCTGTTGAACATCATGTTTCCTCCTGCCGACTGAGTGCCGCGGTCCGTCCCGCGGGGGTCGCTATTTATTAACTATACAGATTATATCCGCCGTTTTCGGGCGTGTCAAGGCATTTGATGCTCACCGAAAAAAAAAGAAAAGCTCCGCCGGCGCATGGCCGGCGGAGAGACCGGTATTCAGTTGATCGTCAGGGTATTGTCGTCCTCCCCCTTTTCCAGGGCAAGGATCCTGACTTTAAGTGTCAGCTTTTCGTTGACGCGGACGTCCACTTCGTCACCGACCTTGTGGCCCATTATGGCCGCTCCCAGGGGCGACTCGTTGCTGATCCTGTCGTGGAGCACGTCGTTCCTCAAAGGGGTGACTATGGTTATCTTCCTTTCCTCCTCATCGTCGATGTAGAGGATCGTTACGGTATCAAACATGCCGACCGCGTCAGCGGCTGAGGAATACTCGACCAGTTTAGAGTTTTCGAGAAGGCCTTTCAGATACCTGATCCTTGAGTAATTGTGGTTCAGTTCTCTTTTCGCGCTCCTGTATTCATCGTTCTCGGACAGGTCGCCCAGAGCCCTTGTGCGCTGGACCTCCGCGATGCACTGGGGGGTTATGACAGACTGCCTGTAGGCGATCTCTTCCTTTATCTTCTCTATCTCAACTTTTGTTATCTCGCGGGCCATGGCTCAACCTCGTATCTTAAAATTCCCAGAGATTATAGCACTATCCCGGGATATTTGCAAATTTTTGTATTTTCGAAAGCGTTATGTTGTGATATAATGACTGCGGAAAGAAAACGAATCAAGGAGGAATGAAAGAATGCTGCTTCTCATTTTAGGAGTGCTTGCGTTCATCGCGGGCATCATAGGTTTTATCGTCAACATAAGGAACAAGAACGGTGAAAAGGGCCAGAAAGGCCTGAAGACCCTCATATCCGTGGTGCTGATCCTTGCCGGGATCGGCATGGTGGTCACAAACTGCATCACCACCATACCCACAGGACACACAGGTATCATTACCACTTTCGGAAAAGTTGAGGACTTCACTCTCGAGGCGGGCGTCCACAGCAAGGCTCCGTGGCAGGAAGTCGTGAAGATGGACAACCGGATCCAGAAAGCGTCTGTCGATATGTCCTGCTTCTCCAGCGACATCCAGGAAGTCAAGGCCATATACACGATCAACTACCAGATAGAAAAGGCGAACGCCCAGAAGATCTACAGCACGATAGGCCAGGATTACTACAACACGGTCATTCTCCCCAGGATACAGGAATCCGTTAAGAGCGTGATCTCGAAGTATGATGCGGAGAACCTGATCTCCAGCCGTGAGGAACTGTCCACCGAGATAAAGAAGGATCTGACGGCGAAACTGGCGGTGTACAATATCGAGGTCATCGACGCATCAATCGAGAATCTTGATTTCTCCGACGCCTTTACCGATGCCGTTGAGGCAAAGCAGGTCGCGTCCCAGGAAAAGCTGAAGGCTGAGATCCAGCAGGAACAGGCCATCATAGAAGCGAAGGCGGCCGCTGAAAGGGCAGTCATCTCCGCGAAGGCTGAGGCTGAAAAGGTGAAGATAGACGCCGAGGCCCAGGCTGAGGCAAAAAAGAAAGAGGCTGACGCCAAGGCGTACGCCGGCGAAAAGGAGGCCGAGGCCAACGCAAAGATCGCCGAGAGCCTGACGAAGGAACTTATCGATTACAAGAACGTTGAGAAATGGGACGGCAAGCTGCCTTCGATAGTGGGCAGCGGTGCGGCGCTCCCGATCATGAACATTGACCCGGAAGCCGGGGAATGAAAAACGGAATAAAAAAACAGGGGCTCGCGTGAGCCCCTGTACTTTTCAGATCATCATTTTGACCGAGTCCCTGAGGACTTCGATGGACGCTTCACAGCAGGTGTCTCCCTGTTCTCCGTCAACTGTCCACTCAAGGGGTATCTCGGACCTGATCTTTATTTCCTTCGCCTGTGTGTAATAGATGTATTCGCTGTTGAGATCCTGGAATATAACCGCTCCAAGGACCGCAGGGCTCTCGATGGGATTGACAGGCTTTTTCACCATGGTCACCTCAAGCAATCCGTCATCCAGCTTCGCGTCGTTTTTGAATTTGAGGTCAAAGCCTCCGACCCTTCTGGAGTTTGAGATCATGACCAGATAGTATTCTCCGGAGACTTTACGGCCGTCATGTTCCAGTTCCATGTAAAAGGGCGGGTGAGTGGTCAGGCTCTTTATTCCTCCGGCAAGATAAGCGGCGTACCCCAGGTTCTTTTTCTGCTGCTGCGGGGTCTTGTACGGAATGTCGGAAAACACGCCGCATGCTGCCACATAGATGAACGGCATGCCGTTTATTACCCCTACGTCCACGCCGGCCGGGGAGCCGCTGACGATCTTCTGCGCCGCTTTGAGCGGATTTCTCGGCAGCTTCCAGCCTGTGGCGAAATCGTTGGTCGTTCCTGAAGGGATGAAGCCTATCACGGGCTTCTTTTTCAGTTTCAGGACAGGGGAGATGGTCTCGTTAAGGGTGCCGTCCCCTCCGGCGCTGACCACGATATCGTATTTTTCTCCGCGCTCAAGGATCAGGTCGCTCAGTTCCCCGTGGCTCTTGGTTATGTGAACTGTCACCCTGTATCCCGATTTTTCAAACAGATCGATCACATTTATCAGATGGGGCGTGACCGCAGTCCTGGCGGTGACTGGGTTTATGGAAAACAGCATTTTTTTCATATACGGCCTCCACAGGATTCTGTATTTTCCGAACAGCTTGCCGACTGTCGGAACGGAAAAGAAAACCCAGCACATTATGGTCAGCCGCGGATGTGCTTCCCGGAAGACTGTTGCCTTCCGGCATCCTGACCGGCCGAAGTGCGCTGGGATCACTTTGTGCATCGCCGAAAAGATGTCTTATTTGTATTTGCGCTTTCTAGCTGCTTCGGACTTTTTCTTTCTTCTTACGCTAGGTTTTTCATAGCACTCTCTCTTGCGAAGCTCGGCCTGGATACCGGAACGCTGACACAGTCTCTTGAAACGACGCAGAGCACTGTCCAGAGATTCATTTTCTTTTACTCTAACTTCTGCCATTCTGATTCACCCCCTTCGCTTTGAGAAAGACCTTTTCTAAAGGCCAAATAGAATTATACTTTATGAGCATGCCAAAGTCAATAATTTTTTACGATATTTCACTCTTTTGAGCAGGATTTTCCGCAAACCGGGATGAGGCGGCAGGAAAAACATGCCGGGAATAAAAAGAACCGTTGAAAACTTCGCAAAAAAGTGATATGCTGAACCCGCAGAAATAAAAATTACAGGAGTATGATTATGCAGGATCTTGAAATGATCGCCGCCCTGTCCGACGCGTTCGGGCCTTCCGGCTTTGAAGACGACGCGGTGGCCGTGGCCCGTTCATATGTACCGGAGGGGTTTGAAGCAAAAGAGGACTGCCTGAGGAATCTGTACATCAGCCGTGACGGCGGGGAAGGCAAGCCGGTCGTGATGATCGACGCCCACTCCGACGAGCTGGGATTCATGGTCCAGGCAATAAGGCCCGACGGAACTCTCGCCTTTCTTCCCCTGGGCGCCTGGGTGGCTTCCACGATGCCGGCGCACCGGGTGAACGTCAGGACCCGTGACGGAAGGCTGATACCGGGCATCATAGGATCAAAACCCCCTCATTTCCTTTCCGAGGCTGAGAAGAACAAAGCACCCGATGTGGGATCCCTGTGGATAGACATAGGTGCGTCCGGACCGGAGGAGGCCAAACACAGTTTCGGCGTGGGCATCGGAGCCCCCGCGGCCCCGGATGTCAGATTCGAATATGATAAGGAACATGATCTGATGCTGGGAAAGGCTTTTGACAACAGGCTCGGATGCGCCGCGGTGCTCTCGACCCTATCCCGCCTGAAGGATGAAAAACTGAAAGTCGAGCCGGTGGGAACGCTGACAGTCCAGGAAGAAGTGGGCGAAAGAGGCGCTTCCCTGGCAGTACATCAGGTAAAGCCCAGTATAGCCATCATATTTGAGGGCGCTCCGGCCGATGACAGGGGAACCGAATCATGGCTGGTTCAGACCGCTGTCCACCACGGCCCCATGCTGAGGCACATCGACTCCAGCATGATCACCAGTCCCCGTTTCCAGAGATGGGCTCTGGACCTCGCGGAAGAACTGGGCATCCCGGTACAGGAATCGGTCAGATCCGGCGGTTCCACCAACGGAGCACCTGTCCATCTGGCGGAGCAGGGCGTTCCATGCATCGTGATAGGCGTGCCTGTCAGGTACGCACATTCCCATCACGGGATCGCAAGCTACAGGGATTTCGAGGACGGGGTGCGCCTTGCCGTGGAGATAATCCGCAGGCTCGATGAGGAGACGCTGGCAAAATTCTGAAATTCGCAAACAAAAAAACGGCAGCTTCGGCTGCCGTTTTTGCGTCAGTTACCGTTTTTCATTTCCTGCGCCGGACCGCGGCGGCTGTCTTATCCTTAAGGAAAGTATACAGGACGCATACGGATACCGGTACAATGACGGCGAACAGTATCCTTATCACAAGTTTGACCGTCGTCGATCCTATACCCATATTCAGCATCAGGGAGTCGATAAGGAAAATGAATACCGGGTGTATGAGATATATCAGATAGGAGGATCTGTCTGTCAGATTTATGAGCGCCGACGAGGCTATCTTCGTGCCGGAGAGGGATATCCCCACCGAAAAGAAGAACATGATCGCGGCAGTGCAGTACAGAACGTGCATGTTTTCAGCCCACTGCGGGTAATACCAGCCGCGGCGTATCGCGTAGAGCAGGAAACATGTGATTAGGCCGCATACAGCCCAGGACACTGCAACAAGGATCTTCTTTTTCCTCAGGTACTCGCAGAACTGGCGGTAGTATTTTGCCGCGTACAGGCCCGCAACGAAATAGAACAGGTAAGACAGGAAGACTATGGATTCATATGGGAATTCCCGTTGGAATATCAGTCTGTAGAACTCCGGAACGGCCACCTTTGACATGATGGTGATCAGGATCGAGAGCGGGACCGCGATCACAGCCCGGACCTTTCTGTACATCCATCTCCAGAGCGGCATCAGCAGGTAGAACTGCAGGATTATGATAACGAAATACAGATGACCGACCAGTCCCCCGGTGAGCAGGTTCTCAAAATAATGGGAAACGGACGGCTCTATCATATGGGTCAGTGACAGGTACAGATAGAAGATGTTGTACACGATGAAATACGGCAGAACAACCCTTATTATCCTTGAGATATAATACTTTCCCAGGCTGAAATCTTCCCTGAAATTAATGAAGGCGCGGAGCCCGGAAAGGAAAATGAATCCCTGCACAACGAAGGATGCGAGCCTGTTCAGGGAACAGACCACGGCAAAGGCCACGGACTCCACGGGGTAGCTTTTTACGGCGTCAGAGGACGCATGTATGAAAATGACCAGCAGCATGAAAATGATGGAGGTCAGGGTTATCTCGGCTTTCCTTTTTTCCATATGTCCCAGATCTCTTTCGTGTTGATATGCTCCATTATAGCTTTATCCGCCCCTTATTGCAACACCGCTGTCCCGGAAAAGAAAAAAGCGGGAGCCGCATAATGCAGTTCCCGCTGTACAGGCATGCCTTATTTCTCAAGATCGAGCTTGATGGTCTTTCCGGTGGCCATGGATTCGTTGATGGCCATGGTGAACACGACGGACTTGAGAGCGTCTCTGTAGGGAGAACGGATCTTGGAGGGATCTCCGGAGATAACAGCCTCGATAAAGGTCCTGTCGCAGCGGAGGCCCTTGTCGCCCTCTTCCTTGTATTCCACGCATCCGCCGCCCGCGGATACCTGGCCGTCGCCTGCTATGACGAGGCCCTTGACTTCGCCGCTTTCCGCCTTCGGAGCCTCTCCGTAGATCTTGAAGGAATCAAGGATTCTGTGCTCGGCTCTCTTATCCCTGCATTTGAAGATGATCTTCTCATCAGCAGCATTGCCGTTCTTGGCATAGTCTCCGATGGAGAAAGCGCCGAGAGCCCCGCTCTCGAATCTCACGATGGTGACCGAGCAGTCGTCGGTGTTGTAGTTCTCAACGTCCCTGACGAATCCTCTCGTGCAGAATGAGGAGACCTCAACGGGCTCACCGAGAGTGTATCTGACCATATCATACTGGTGGATCGCCTGCTCCACCACCTGTCCGCCGCTGATTTCCTTGTTTCTCCACCACCATGCGGAGGGTACTCCACCGGTCCTTTCGCACATAACACAAACTATTTCGTTATCGCGGCAGAATTCTATGTTTTTCTCAGTTAAGTTGGAATATCTGCACTGGAATCCGGAAGCGGTGATGAGGTTCTTGGCTTCAGCCGCGTCCCTGATCCTGCGGGCAAGATCCATGTCGAGAGCCAGAGGCTTTTCAACGAAGAAATGTATTCCGCGCTTGATGGTCTCAAATTCTATATCGCCGTGAGCATAGGGAGGCACGCAGATGAACACCATGTCGGGGTTGGTCTCGTTGTACATGTCGATGAAGTTCTCAAAGGCTTTCCCGCATCCGGCTTCCTGTACGAAAGCTTCAGCCTTTTCGGGGATGATGTCGCAGAAGCCGACGAGTTCGATGATATCCCTGCACTTCTGGAAATTACCGAGATGGTATCTGCCTATGCCACCGCATCCGATGATCGCAAGTTTTTTCATTTGTTTTTTCCTCCAAAAACAGTTTTTGTATGTGTGTGCGTTTATAACGCGATTACCGACTCTATCTGGCGGCAGACTCTTGAGTACCAGTCTTCGTAGCTTATATCCTCGTCTGCCGGTTTGAAGACTTCGCCCGTCAGATATCCGTCGAAGCCTATATTGCGGAGCGCCTTTATTATCTCCGGCCAGTTTCCGGAACCTTCAGTCACGCTTACGTCGCGGCCGCCTGTGTTCGGTCCCGCAATCCGCTTAAAGTCTTTCACATGGACGAACTTCACCCAGGGACCCAGTATCTCCGCCCACCATTCGGGGGAGGAGAAGGCGATAACGTTTCCGACGTCAAGATAGGCGCCTACGTTCTTCGCTCCAAGCTTTTCGCAGAAAAGGATCATGTCCCACGGTGACGTGAAGAATCCCTTCCAGGTGTTTTCAAGGCCTACCGTGATGCCGGACGCGTCTATCTCGTCCCTGAGGGTCATGAAAACGTCAAGGGTGTTTTCCCATGCGCCCTTCAGGGTGATGCCGTGTTCCATGCCGGCGGGAGCGGTCAGTATGCCCGATGCTCCCAGGGCTTTCGCCGCTTCGATCTGTTTCCTGATAAGCTGCCTGTAGCTGTCATGCTGGGAGGGAGTCCCGCTCATGTGCTGAGCCAGTGAACTGGCTATGCTGATCACGGGAAGATCGTATTTTTTACTGTATTCCCTTATCCTGGCATAATCTTCTTCCGTTGTTCCCAGGGTGAGCGCGTGGGGGGAGCCCGGGGCGTCCACGTTCAATTCTATGCCTTTGAAACCTGCCCGGGACACAGCTTTGAAGGTGTCCTCCATCCCAAGGCTCTTTTCAACCGCCCATTCTTTTAGAGCTGCTTTCATGTGATCATACTCCTGTCTTTTTTCGGCTGGCCGTCCTCACCAATTCTATTATTTAATTATTCCAAAGTCAATAAGGAGCGGGAAATTCTTTCCGCGGGATCTGCTTTTCATCCCGTGCTGCAGTCATTCGGACTACATGGCGATGATCGCTTCAAGCTCCGAGCATACTTTCCTGTAATAGTCTTTCCAGCTGATCTCCGGATCGAATTTCGTTACCTCTGCCGTCAGGTACCCGTCAAAGCCTGTGCCCCTGATGGCTTTCATTATATCCGGCCATTCCCCGGACCCTTCCGTGATGTCCGCCCAGTGTCCGCCGGTGTTGGGGCCTCTGTTTCTCAGGTAGTCCTTTATGTGGATGAATCTGATCCGGCTTCCGAGTATCTCCACCCACCATTCCGGGGATGAAAAAGCTATGACGTTGCCCACGTCCATGTATGCCCCCACGTTTTCGGAGCCGATCATGTCGATGAGCTTGATCATGTCCCACGGGGAGGTAAAGAATCCCTTCCAGGTGTTCTCCAGGCCCACGGTGATCCCGGACGCGTCTATCTCGTCCTTCAGGGACATGAAAACGTCCAGCGTGTTTTTCCAGGCGTCTTTCAGAGTGATGTTTCCTTCCATGCCGGCGGGAGCCGTCAGGATCCCTTTTGCCCCCAGGGCCCTGGCTGCCTCGATCTGCTTTCTGATCAGATGCCTGTAGCTTTCGTGAAGGGAGGGATTGCCGCTTTTATTCTGGGCAAGGGATGAAGATATGCTTATGACGGGAAGAGTGTATCTCCTGCTGTATTCCATGATCCTGCCGTATTCCTCTTCCGTGGTGTCCATGGTCAGCGCGTGGGGGCACCCCGGCGCGTCAAGTGTCAGTTCGATCCCCTCGAAACCTGCTTCCGATACCTGGCGGAACATGTCTTCCATCCCGAGATCCGGCTGGACTGTCCATGCGTTAAGCGCTTTTTTCATGATGGTCTCTCCTGTGTTCAAGTGTTCAGCTGAATTCTATATTTTTACGGAGACAAAGTCAATAAGAAACGGGAAAAAGAAATGCTTCCGGGGCAACAGATATTTGACAGCGGGGGCCATGTGATGTATAATTCCAGTGATATTTGGAAAATACACCGTTTTACGGGATGGTAATGGAAAGGAATGTCAGAATGGCTGACCGTGTTATCAATATAGAGGATGTAAAATCGACGGTGGACGGTGAGTTTCTCCTGTACCGCAACAGGCCCCTTGTGAGAGAGAACAACGTCATCTGCTACGGCGACCTGGCCGAAAAGTACTACATCAAGATGATCGTGATGACGGAGAAGGAGTACAAAGGCGCGAAGGTGCCCGATCAGATCTACCTGCAGCTGCTGAGCACCGACAGCTCCCTGCCGCAGTCACAGAGAGTGGTGAAGGCTATCATGAAGTCGGGGCTGAGCGATGCCCTTGAACTGGGGGTCGCGTGGCTCGAAAGATATCTGGAAGCCACAAACTGAAAAGGAACGAAGGTGCTCTGTCACAGGCAGGGCGCCTTTTGCGTAGGGAGGGTGCCGGATGGCGACTGATACCGTAATCGTTATGGGCGGGTCTTTTAACCCGCCCACCAGAGCCCATCTCAGCCTGATGATGGCGGCCGCTGATGAGATGAGAAAAAGAACGGGCGGGAACGTGAGGGGCGTCTTCGTGCCCTCCGGCGAGGCTTACCTCATGAAGAAGCGGGACAGCGGGGCAGGGGATCATGAGGAGATGATACTCCCGGAGGAACTGAGGCTCGCGATGCTGGAAACGTTTTCCAGATACGGACGGGGGCTGTCCGCCGACGGGCGCGAGCTCGGGTCGGATACTGTCAGGGGGCATACCCTGATTACTTTGCGGTCCATACAATGCGAGAATCCGGGCGCCCGGATCCTTTTCATTCTGGGTGAGGACAAGCTGCCCGGGTTTTCCGGCTGGAAGTTTTTCAGGGAACTGGTGACGGAGTTCGGGTTCATAGTCTTCCGCAGGGACGGAACCGGGGCCCGCCTTGCCTTCGGATCCGATCCGGAGCTGAAGGAGCATGAGGATTCCTTTATCATTCTGGATCAGCCGGCGGATGCTTCAGGCATCAGTTCGGGCCGGGTGAGACGTGGCGTTTCCCGGGGAGATGATGTTTCATCCATGCTTACCCCGGAGGTCAGCGGGCTGCTTTCCGCATGGCTTTCCGGCAGGTGAAAAACACGGAAAAGAGCGCCGGCGGAAAGACGATAAAAACAGCAAATTCGGTTGTGTTTTCCGTCCCATTGTGGTAAAATTGATCGAGTGTGTTAAATTGGTATATTTATGCGGACAGACAGCCTGCGGCAGCAGGTTGTCTGCTGCGGTCAAATAAAGGATACTCAGGGGCTTGCCGGCATATGGACTACGGGATCGGAAGATACAGAACGATAGATGAATTTGTTTCAAACAAGCTCTCGACTTTCGCGGAGAAGGAGAAGACTTTTTCCGCGATGTTTGAGCTTATGTTTTCTGAACAGGACAACATCCTGTACGAGCGCAGCGACGGCTATCGCATAATCAGGACCACATACAGAGAGGCGAAGATATCCTCGCTCAGGATCGCCGCGTCAGTCAAAAGCGCGCTCCCGGATCTCGGGAGGGATGCCGTGGTCGGACTGTATATGAACAACAGCCTTGAGTGGATCCAGTGCTTCTGGGCGATACTCGCGGCCGGGTTCAGACCTCTTCTGATGAACCTCAGGCTTCCTGACCCTCTGCTTTACGAGGCTGCCGGGAGCTCGGGATGCCGCGCGGTCATCTCAGACGGACGGATATTTGACATAAAGACCCTTGTCTTGGGGAAAGACCTGCAGGCTGACGCCGGTGAGGCCGGGTGTGGGAGCGAGTTCGGGTCTGAGATACTGGTCATGTCATCCGGAACATCCGAGCATGTGAAGGTCTGCGCCTATTCCGCCGAGGAATTCTACTTCCAGATCTGCGACAGCTTTGAGATCATAAAAAAGAACGAAACGGTAAAGAAGCACTACGAAGGCAGACTCAAGCTCCTGGCTTTTCTGCCGTTCTACCACGTGTTCGGCCTTATAGCCGTATATATCTGGTTCGCCTTCTTCTCAAGGACCTTCGTCCATCTTGCGGACATGGCCCCGCAGACGATCCAGAACACCATAAAGCGGCACAAGGTGACCCATATATTCGCTGTCCCCCTTTTCTGGGAGAAGGTATACAGCCAGGCAGTCAGGACAATAAAGGCCAGAGGCGAGGATACATACAGGAAATTCAGCCGGGCCATGGAGCTGCGGGCGAAGCTTCCCGACAGCCTCGGAAGAGCATTTTCACGCCTGGCTTTCCGGGAGGTAAGGGAGAATCTGTTCGGCGACAGCATAAGTTTCATGATCACCGGAGGATCCGCCATAGATCCCGAGGTCATGAAGTTCTTTAACTACATCGGATATCCGCTTGCCGACGGATACGGCATGACGGAGATAGGGATCACGTCCGTGGTAGTCTCCAAAAGCAGCAGATACCTGACCGGGTGCTTCGTGGGATCTCCCATGTCGAACGTGGAGTATTCCATAAACGAAGAGGGCGAGCTTCTCGTCAGGGGCCGGGTGACCGCGAGATACGTGATAGAAGACGGGGCGAGGAAGGACAGGGAAGACTGGTTCAACACCCATGACCTTGCCGAATGCGTGAACGGCCATTACAGGATACTGGGGAGGCACGATGACCTTATCGTCGGCCCCGGCGGGGAAAATATAAACCCGGTCATGCTGGAGCCAATGCTGGCGGTGCCGGGAACGGAGGGCGTATGCCTCATCCCGTCGGCAAGGGACGGCGGATCCCCGGTGCTCCTCGCAGGCGTCAGGCGCTTTACGTCAAGGGAAAACCTGGAAAAGACTGACGGAAGGCTGAGGGATGCGATAACCTCGGCAGGGCTGGCCGGCGAGATAAAGAGGATAGAATATGTTGCGGAGCCCCTCATGAAAGGTGAGGAGTTCAAGCTGAACAGGAAACGCCTTGCTCGCGAATACGCCGGAGGCAGCCTGAGACTGCTGGATCTCTCATCCCTGGATGACGGCAAGGAGGCCGACGGACTCACACTTGAGATCCTCGGCTATTTCGCGACGGCTCTGGGGGTAGAAAGGGAGGATCTTTCGAAGAACTCCGACTTCTTCCTGGACGAGGGCGGCACCAGCCTTGACTATTTCGCCATGATATCCCGCATCCAGGCCGATTACGGCGTCCCGTTCCCCGCGGACGGCGAGACGGGGCTGAAGACGGCTGCGCAGATAGCCGATTATGTAAGAAAGGCCCAGAACATCTGATGATCACATTCTGGAATATTTTCGTGAAGATCACCGGGTGGCTTCCCCAGTTTCTGTGCTTCAGGACAAAGATATACTATGAAAACAGGAAGGTCCAGGGCAGGCACATCAGGGGTCCGGCGATAATCATTTCAAACCATACGTTGGTTTTCGACTATGCGGTGTACATATTCGTTTTCTTCACCCGGACCCTCAGGTTCCAGATGGCAGAGGTGCTGTTTGAGAAGAAGGCCCTCGCCCGGCTGCTGAAGATGCTGGGAGGCATCTTCGTGAACCGTAACGATTTCGACTTCGGCTTTATGGCAAAGTCCAGGGACATCCTGGATTCAGGAGGTGTCGTCGGGGTGTTCCCCGAAGGCAGACTTCCCAGGCCCGGCGAGCCGAGGCCGCTGGAATTCAAGACCAGCGCGGCTTATCTCGCGCTCTCTTCCGGAGTCCCCGTGATCCCGGTGGTGACCAACGGATCATATTTCAGGCCCGGGCGGGCCCGTGTCCTCATAGGCGAGCCCATAGACGTTTCGGCGCTTTCAGACAGGACTCTTCCGGAGAAGGAAGACCTTTTGCAGGTGTCGGAGAAACTGCGCCGGCACATAACAGAACTGGAGAGCATTTTGCATGGATACGGAGAAAAGACCAAAGGCTAAGCTCATATCTTTCAGATATCTCGTATATGATTTTGTAAAGATCACGGCCGCGCTGCCCGCGCTCCTTGTCCTGAGGCCCAGATGGTATTACGAGAGCCCCGCCGCGAAGAAGCGGATCAGGGGAGGCGCTGTGGTCATATCGAACCACTACGGATTTTTTGACCCGATGTACCTTATGCTTGCCATATGGTACAGGCGCCACCATTTCGTGTGCGGCAAGGAGTTTTTCGAGAGCCGGGCCAGGTGGTGGTTCAAATCGTTTCTGTGCATTCCTGTGGACAGGCAGAACTTCAGCATGAGCTCGCTGAGAGCCATATCCGACGAACTGAAGCAGGGCTCTCTGGTCTCCCTGTTTCCGGAGGGACACATCAACGGACGCGAGGAAAACGTTGGGGCATTCAAGTCAGGCATGGTCCTCATGGCCCTTCAGGGAAAGGCGCCGATCGTGCCTGTATACGTTCAGCCCAAGAAACACTTCTATTCAAGATCACGCTTCGTCATAGGCGAAGCCGTGGATATCACCGGAATATATGGACCCAGGCCTACTTTCACCCAGATCGGTGAAGTGGCCGGACTTCTGAAAGAGCGGGAGGACGGCCTCAGGGCTATACTTGAAAAACCCAAAGGAGGCAGACGATGAAATTTGACACCAGAGAACTGTTCAGAAAATACTGCGACGGGGAGACGTTCGACCGCATCGTCGAGATGGACTCCGTGTCCGAGATGTGGCAGAGATGCGTCAGCGAATACGGCGGCAGGATCGCCGTGTCGGACGGAGGCGCGGAGCATACGTACAGCGAGCTTGAGAACGACGCGGCGGGGTTCAGGACCCTTGTCGGCGCCGGAGAGCCGAAAAGAGTCGGTATTCTCAGCGCGAACTCATATGACTTCGTGAAAGCGTATATCGGCACGGTGACTTCCGGGAACTGCGCGGTTACGATCCCGGCCCATCTTGACGCCGCCACTGTTTTCGGATGCTGCATGATGTTTGACATCCGGGTCCTGGTGTACCAGCCGGATCTCGCGGACAAGCTTGAGATAGTAAAACTCAAGAGACCTGACATCAAGCTGATCCCTGCGGATTCCCTTTGCGGGGAAAAGACCGGTATCGTTGCCTGCGGGCCTCAGACCCCCTGTTCCATAGTCTTCACAGGAGGGACGACCGGGAGGAGCAAGGGCGCTCTTCTCTCGAACGGGGCCGTGATGCAGGGCACGGTGAACGGATGCTACGGATATCCGGACGTGTTCTTCCAGAGATACCTTCTGGTGCTGCCGCTCACCCATGTGTTCGGTCTCATCAGAAACCTTCTGACTTCGCTTTACACGGGCAGCGCCCTGTTCATATGCCGGAACAACAAGGACATGTTCCGTGACATCGCCGTGTTCCGCCCCACGATCATGGTAATGGTGCCCGCTCTCGCCGAGATGGCTTTGACACTTTCGAAGAAGTTCGGCAGGAACATGCTTGGGGATGACCTGAAATGCATCATATGCGGCGCCGCCATGGTCTCGCCGTTCCTGATCAGGGAATACGACAAGATCGGCGTGAAGCTTCTTGAGGGCTACGGCCTTACAGAGACTGCGAATCTGGTCTCCGGGAACCCGGAAAGCCTCTCAAAGCCCGAGTCTGTGGGCATACCTTATCCGAATCAGGAATTCAGGATCACCGGGCAGGGCGAGCTTCTCATAAGGGGAAAGAACCTTATGGACGGATATGTGGGCGTGCCGGAAGACGGCGTCTATGACGATGACGGCTTCTTCAAAACGGGAGACCTGGTAAGACTTGACGACGAGGGGTTCCTGTACATAACCGGAAGGATCAAGGAGATCATCGTCCTTCCCAGCGGCGAGAACGTATCACCCGCAGAGGTGGAGACATACTTCAACGCGCCTGAGTTCATACAGGATTCACAGGTCTTTGAGGACGAGACGGAGGACGGCCAGAGGATCCTGGCGCTGGAAGTGGTGCCGAGAGCCACTGAACTTCTGGATATGGAACCTGCCGCGAGAGCCGGATACATCAAGGAAGAACTTGAGAAGATAAACAGGACGCTTCCTTCGTTCTGGAGAGTGAGCAGGATAACGGTAAGGGACTCCGACTTCGAACGGACCCCCGCCATGAAGATAAAGAGGTATAAGAAATTCTGATGACAAGGCAGGAAATATTCAACAGGCTGAAAGGCATCCTCGTTCTGACGGATGACAGCAGCAGACAGGGCATCGATGATCTTGAAGAATCCGCCAGCCTCATGACGGATCTGGGATTCTCGTCGGTCACCATGCTGTACATGGTCATAGCTATAGAAGAGGAGTTCGGAATAAGATTTGACGACAACATCGGCGCGGCTGATTTCGAAACGCTTGGTGACGTCATCTCGTACATTGAGAAGAAACTGGCATGAAGTGGAATCCCGGTGAGTGCAGCCCCGGAGACATGATACGGGTGAAGCTGGGCTCTATATATCATTATGGCATATTCGTCTCGGAAGATGAAGTCATCGCCTTCGGAATGCCCCCCGTAAGGGAGTATGCCGATGATCCCCGCCGGCTGACGGTGTGCTCAACGGACATCGATGTGTTTTCATGCGGAAACATCGTCGAGGTGGGAGAGTATGACCGGTCTGAGCTCAAAAAGAAGAAAAGCCCCGGGTCTGTCATCTCCGCAGCCAGATCAAGGATGGGCGAGGGAGGATACAACCTTATCCACAACAACTGCGAGCATTTCGCCAACGAGTGCGTATTCGGAGAGAAAAAAAGCCTGCAGGAAGAGGAAGCCAGAAGGAAATGGATGTCAAGGCCGGTATGTGACGTTTACCTTGCCAGGATCATGGAAGAAATGCCGGCTCCGGAAACCGGGCGGATCGTGAGCTGCGCCGAGCGGGAGTCCGAGATAACCGGAACGAAGAACGACGGGCTGAGAATGGCCAGATACTCGGACTGGAAGCTGCTTGAGCACGCTGCGGAAAGATCTCTGGCTGTCGATATCTCAAAAGAGACTTTCATCAAAACGCCCCAGGGAAAATGGACATGCGGCTCCTTTGAGTTCTCTCTTTCGCATGCGGGGGGATTCGTGGCGGCAGCTGTGTCCGGCAGGCCGGTAGGCGTTGATATGGAGGCTGTGGACGAATTCGAGTCAAGAAGAGGCGGTTCCGCCGCGGAAGGAAT
>JAFTCY010000012.1 GCA_017454465.1 Clostridia bacterium | reverse complement strand
CTTCCTAAGCATACGGATCGCTCCGAAGCTTACATTTACAACCTCGCCTTCCCTGAGGCCGGCGTATGCCCCCAGGGCTATCCCTAAGGCAACATCCGGCTCGTGCTTTTTTGCCTCGTACAGAAGCAGCTCCAGGTATCCATCGACAAGGATCCGGTTTTTCTTATGCGTAGTCCTCGGGGCCTTCAGATGAAGGGATGCCGGGTATGCCATGACCACCTTCCGGTGCCTCTGCTCATCTCTAAGGATCATGGTGTTTCTCAGTTCATCACCGGAATAAAGGAAGGGAAGCCTGTCCCCACAGCTTTCCTGGTAGAGTATAAGAAAATCCGTCAGATAATCCCGGTATCTCAGCCAGGTGTCTCTGTTGTATTCTTCTCCGTCTGCTTTCGTCCGCGACGCCTTCAGGAATCCCCTTATGACATCGATGGTGCATTCGTGCAGCGACCGGATCTCCGTCTCTCTGAGGACATAGTTCAGGAAATGACAGACCGCATAAGCCCTCGCAGACAGGGTCTTTTCATCCAGCATCTGCCCCCTTGCAAGATGGCACAGATACCTTTCCAATCCTGTGTAATATACCGGGATATCTGTCTCCTCTTCATAAAGAACGATACATGGATATCCCGTCAGCCTCCCATCCTCGCCCCGGATCTGCACCGGCCGGTTCCTGAATACACACTTCTGCCGGAAGTCCCATTGAGATCTGTCCGGTATCCTGATTACTTTGCTCATAGATACTCATACCTCCTACTAAAAAATCGACGTTATATAACGTCGATGCAGAAGATATCATCTGTTTTTCGTATGTTCAACGTAATCCTGAAACTCCCCGTCCCTCCTTCTCTTTACAGTATTATCTATAACGTAGATTTATTTTTGGTTTCTCGACATCCGGCCGTTCCATCAGGCCTTTCAGGATCTGGTACTGTTTGCTGGTCCCGGCGGAGACCTCATACAGAAACCGTTCCGGCAGGATTGGTAGGTCCTCGAGCCGCCATTTGGCAAAGCGCTCATCGTAACGCTCCGGGGCGGAGAGCTCCACCAGATGGCCGACACACCAGCTGACAAGGTAACCGTTGCCTTCCAGATACCCGTCCTGACGTTTCGTGGCACCAATCACACGGGCCAGGGACTGGGCAACCGAGGGCTTCTCGGCAATGACAAGTTTCATTCGTGCATCCTCCTTTTCTGAAAATGAGCAAAGAAATAGCGTCCCTGAAGAAACCAGGAACGCTATGTAAGGAGTCTTATTCATATGCATCTCAGTGATGATGTGCTTTCGAGAAAGGACATCGTTTGCCAATACATTGATTATTCTGAGAAGAATGAGTGCAGATGATCTCTGGTTTTACCATTTCTACGCCAAAGTTCTCTTTTACAAAGTCTATGGCAGAAAGGATCGACAGATAGGAATCCCTTTTACAGCATCTGGGACCGCCGATCTCACCGATCTTTCCGAGTGATTTTGCCGTCATCTTATGCGAAAGGGCAAAAGGTTCCTGACCAAGCGGAGTGGATCCTGAAATGATGGAAATAAACATACCGGTGCTGATGCCGGCTCCGCAGGCTCCCCAGAATCCGCAGGCCCCGCCGGGAACGCTTTTGCCGCGATTCATCATTTCCGTCAGGGCCGATGAAAGATCAATATCACCGCCGGCATTCTTGTACGCGGTCAGCAGCGCGGCCCCAACCATCACATGATGTTCAGGTCCGTGCATATGGCAGAAAGGCATTGCCATCATTTTCTCGATGATAGTAACCGGATCCCTGGATGTCTCTGTGAGACACAGCCCTATTATCGAATCCATCCCTGCCGTATGGCACTCATTACAAATATAATGGCCATGAATGCATCTTGTCTTACTGTTTTCTTTCTTATGGCAGATAGCACACTCCATGAGTTCATCTTTTTCCAAATACTCCAGAGGTGCTTTGCAGATCAGGCATTCTTCTTTCATCTTCATACTCCTTATGCGATTTGCCCTGAAAGGGAAATCATTCATCCATTTCCAGTCCCATCAGGATCACCTCGTTCTCCTTCTTGAAGCCATATTTTTCATAGAACGCCGGGAGGATGCCTTCGCCTGCCGTGATCAGATGGACGCCGACGATGCCCCTGGCCTTCATATCCGCAAGGCACCTTTCCAGAAGCATCTTTGCGATGCCTCTGCGCTGATATGCCGGATCCACGGCAAGATCATTGATCTCAAAGGTCCGGCCGTAATGGAAGAGCATGGATGTACCAAGGATAAACCCGACAACTTTGCCATCCTCCACATATTCCATACCGTAAGACTGCTTCGATTCCAGCAGCTCCCTCACATGGATCACCGCGTCCGCCGGATCCCAGGGATCGTTCCAGGGCTCTCCGGAGAAGGCTTTTGCATATATCTCACCATATCTTTCAACATGCTCTAAAGAGCAGGGCTGTATCAATCCCATAATCTTAACTCACTTTCTCAGTAATTATCGGCAGAATCAAAATCCATATACCAGCATGCCAAGCACAGCGGAAATGCCGATGAGCATGACAGGCGACAGGCCTTTCTTCTTCATTTTTGCCGGGATAAAGTAAACCGCAGCCAGGATAACAGTCAGAATAACTGCCATTGCATCTGCCTGTACATTTCTGACAGATCCCAGACAGTTATGCAGAACCATATAGAGCCCCGTTGCAAGAATAATCCCGATAATACAGGGCTTCAGGCCTCTTAAAACTGCCTGGACATACGGATTTTTCAGCGCGGCTTTCAGAACGGCCATGACCAGCAGGATAATGATAAAGGAAGGCATTACAACAGCCAGTGTCGCAAGAATTGCACCCGGCAGGCCCGCCTGCGTATTTCCGACATAAGTGGCCAGGTTCACCATGATTGGGCCTGGCGTAGACTCACTGACGGCGATCATATAGGCCAGCATCTCTTCATCCATCCACCCGTAGGAAAGTACCACATCCCGGATCAGGGGAATTGCTCCATAGGCGCCGCCGAAGGCAAAGAAGCCGACTTTTAAGAATCCGAGAAGGAGGTCAAAATAGATCATTGTCCGCTTCCTCCTTTTCCGGGTGCCGCAGGCTTCGTTCCGATAAAGATCATAAGACTCACGATTCCCGCCGCCAGCATGACCACAATGGTGGAAAGATGCAGGGAAAGCACATTCACTGTCAGCATAAGTACAAAGGAGGAGATCATGATCGTACGGGGAAGCTTCTTTTTCGGCATCTTCTTTACCATCTTCAATCCGGCATCCAGGATCAGGAGCCCCACCGCGATACGGATGCCCTTGAAGGCGTTCGCGATCCAGGCGATTTCCAGAAAGTTATCCAGAAAGCTTGAGATCAGGAAAATGATCAGAAACGAAGGCAGCACGATTCCGAGGGTCGCCGCGGTAGCCCCCGGAAGTCCTTTCTGTTTATATCCCACAAAGGTGGCGCAGTTGATGGCGATAGGTCCCGGCGTCGACTCTGCGATCACCGTGACATTCATCATGTCATCGTGGGTGATCCATGCTTTTTTCGAAACGCAGGCATCCTCGATCAGGGCGATCATGGCATATCCGCCGCCAAAGGTAAAGAGGCCGACCTTCGCAAAGGTCAGGAAAAGATCAAGAAGGATCGGCATAGGTTTTCTCCGTTCGATCAATCGTGGCAGCCATGTTCCCCGCAGCCACGGCCGTGATGACAATCATGGCCTTCGCCGTGTTCATGGTCATGATGATGGCAGGCTGTGTCAGGATCATAAGCCAGGTTTCCGGCAAGGTAGTCTCTTACAACTTCGTCAGCATTTCCCATGACACCGGGCAGAAGCTCGATACCGACCTCCTGAAGTGCATTTCTGGCTCCCATGCCGATGCCGCCGCAGATCAGGGTCTCCACTTCTGCCGCGCGGAGGAATCCTGCTAGTGCTCCGTGTCCCGTTCCGTTGGTATCAATAACCTGAGAAGCTTTGATCTCGCCGTTCTCCACGTCATAGATCTTGAACTGCTCAGTTCTCCCAAAATGCTGTCCTACCATTTCCTGCTCATAGGTCACTGCGATTCTCATGATATTCTCTCCTTTTTCATTGATAGCGGCTGACGCCGGTATTTCATCGATACGATAAGTCCCGCCGGTAATGCGGATCCGTCTCCCATTCACCATGGCGTCGGCAAGCTTATATCGGGCATTCTCATAAATACTCGTCACAGTTGCCCGGGATACGCCCATTTGCGTGGCACATTCCTCCTGCGTCATCTTCTGGTAGTCAATCAGGCGAACGGTCTCATATTCATCCAGCGTGAAAGCAATGGTCTCCGGTGCGTTCACGCCTTCCGGGCAGAAGCTCCAGTAATCCGGGTATCCGCAGATACGTCTGCATCTTTTCGGTCTCGGCATGTCGTCTCCTTTCTGGCATATGTCAAAAACTGCATCCAGTATAGTTCTATTATTGGCATATGTCAATAACTATATGTACCGAGGCAGCTTTCGCCGCCTCTTTGACTCACAGCTCCGGGCCCTTCTTGGACTTCGACTTTGCCTTCGGGGTCTTCTCCGGGGAGAGCTTTGCTGCCGTGTCCTTCACGAGGGCATCCAGCTTCTCCCTGGCGGATTCCCTGGGCTCGGCCGCCTTTTCCTGGGGCACCCTTGTCTTGTAGGCCTCGACCATACCCTTCAGCTCCTTATTCGGGACCTTGGTCTTCTGATCCTCCCAGATGTTCTTGCCCTGTTCATCCTGGCCTTTCAGGACCGGCTTT
>JAFTCY010000100.1 GCA_017454465.1 Clostridia bacterium | reverse complement strand
TGATCAGTATCTCCTGATCGTGATCCGGAAAAAGATCGCCGCGGAAAGCCATATTGATTTTTCCGTCACGGAGTTTGGAAACTCTTTTCGTTCGGTTCGCCCCCAATGCGTTTTTTACATTTGCCTTAATATTTAAGTATATTATACGCCAAATTCGTTTTTTACAACTTAAACAAAATGAGCGGTTCTATTTCGCAATTCATCTCCTACCTGCAGAGGTTGGAGTCTTCTTGCTGAACCGCTGATAAAAAAAAGCGTATGTCACGCTTTTTCTTTTTCAGTTTTATCTACTATCTGCTTGCCGTCATAATAACCGCAGGCTTTGCACATACGGTGAGCAATTGTATATTCACCGCAGTGAGAGCAGATTACCATCTCAGGCGCAGCAATCTTCCAAACGCTGGAGCGTCTCTTATCACGTCTTGCCTTCGAGGTTTTTCTTTTCGGAACAGCCATTCTAAACCTCCCCTGTATTTAAATACAGATGCTATCTTCAAATTGCATGACATTATAACACACTTGTTATTCGTTTTCAAGTAGTTTTCTTAAAATTGCAAGCTGAGGATTGATATAATCTTCTGTTTCACAGCCGCATGGCCCGTCTTTCAAGGACTTTCCGCATTTAGGACACAGACCCGGGCAGTCATCGCTGCACAGAGCGAACATCGGGAGCCGGAGTGACAGTTCTTCGACTATGTCCGCGTCGGGAATGATGCGTGAATCGTTTGCGAACAGCAGGTCATCAGTAATTCCGTCCCACTCTCCGTCGTCGTTTATGTGGCTCTTTTCACCCGCTTTCCCGTGACCGGAGCCCGGAACCACAGTTCTTTCGAACGAAAAGTTCACACAACGGTGCAGTTCGTCGAGGCATCTTGCGCATACTGTCTCATATTCTGCACAGACATCAGCTGAGAATGTCATGATGCCGAGATTGTCAACGACATTACCTTTTACATGGATCCCGTTTTCACAGATGTGTATGTCTTCGGGAATTCCGACGCATTTGACATCAGTTTTGTCCAGGTCGAAGCGGTAGTCAAATTCTGTCCTGTATGTCCTGTGATTCATCAATTCTGTTATATCAATTTTCAAAGATAAGTACCTCTGTGTTGTGAAAATAATCATGTAGGGATTATACTACCCGTCGGGGGCGTACGTCAAGGCATCTTAATCCGGCATTGCGGAACAGGACGGGCTGTGGTATAATTCGCATGAATGACAGAGAAAGCAACAGATGATCCCTAATGGATGATGGAATATCAAGGAAGCGTTATGCTTTTTTGCCGTAGCAAACGCAAGGGGACGCCAGTCTGCCGGTATCGGGAATCCAATTTATGCTCACCGTGCCTGGAGGTAGTGATTATGAAGGAATTCTTAAGGACATTAAAGTTTGTTGGCTTTTCGATCAGTGCCGGAGTGATACAGGTGCTGGTATTTACTCTGCTTAACGAACTTTTGAAGCTGGATTACTGGGTCAGTTATCTGATAGCCCTTGTATGCTCTGTCCTGTGGAATTTTACGTTCAACAGGAAATTCACTTTCAAGTCGGCTGCCAACGTTCCCATTGCTATGCTCAAGGTCGCAGCATTCTATGTGGTGTTCACGCCGTTTTCAGTGTGGTTTGAAAACTTCCTGACTGTCCAGTGCGGATGGAACGAATATCTTGCTACTGGTACCAATATGGTCATAAACTTCGTACTGGAGTTCCTGTATCAGAGATTCTTTGTATTCGGAAAAAGCATAGATACCGCCAAGACCAGAAAAGAAAAGCTGCTTGAAAAGCAGCAGCTGGAACAACGGGAATCAGAAGGAAAGGCCGGACCGGAAGGACAGGAATGACAACCGGATATAAGTAGGAGAGAGAAAAAGAGCACTTGCGTGCCCTTTTTTATTTTGCCGACAGATCCATCTCGTCTATCGTTTTTGAGACATTGTGGGGTATGTGTTTCCATTCGGGTGTCCGGAACAATGTCAGGAAGTACGATATGAAGAATGTATACATAAATACCGCATATGCGAATGAGTACAGTATTTTCTTCCATGCGGAAAGCGGTATACGCTTCCATTCCGCTATGATGGTAAGTATGCCCATAAGATACAACAGACCGTATACCATGACAAGCGCTGACAGGATCCCCGTCAGGACCGACAGAAGGCTGGTGGCGCCGGTCGCAACCAGCACAGAAGTACGGACAATGTTGGCGACCAGATTTACAACGAAGGAAACGAAGGGGCCCATATCCATCAGCAAGTCGTACGCTGCGAACCAGCCGGGTTTGAACATACGCCTGAACAGTCCTTTGCGGTTTATGTACATCGCATGAAGGTAACCCTTTATCCATCTGGTCCGCTGCTGTATGGAAACCATGAACCCTGTGGGTTGCTCATCGTAAAGGATTGCGTCAGCACAGTAGGCTATCTTTTCTCCTTCAGATACAAGCGTGGCTGTGCATTCAAGGTCTTCGGTCAGTCCGGTCCAGACCCATCCGCCGTGTTCTTCAAGCACGGAGGAGGAAAAGAGGCATCCCGTACCGGACAGGAAGCAGCTGGTGCCGAGATAATCTCTCGGCCTGTTGCAGCATTCGCTTTCTGTCAGAAAGAATATTCCATAGCTGGCGCTTATCCAGTTGTCCTCGAAGTTTTTTGCGGTTCGGTAGCCTATAACGACACTTTTTCCGTTTGAGAACACTTCGTTCATAGCGGATACGTATCCGGAGTCCAGCAGGTTGTCTGCGTCAAAGACGAAGAAGCCGTCATAATAGTCGCCAGGCAGCTCCGCTCTGATCTGCTTGTAAAGATGCTGCAGGGCAAATCCCTTGCTTCTGTGGTCGCTGTCGAAACGTTCAAACACACGGGCTCCGCACCGGCGGCATACCTCTGCGGTGCTGTCGGTGCAGTTGTCTGCAACAACGTATATGTCGATGAGTTCCTGAGGGTAATCCTGTTTTTTTATGCTGTCTATCAGATTGCCGATCACATTTTCCTCATTGCGCGCCGCTATCATAACTGCGTACCTGCATTGTTTCTGGGCAGTCCACTTTCTTTTTGCTCCTGTGAACCTGACGACATAGTACACGAGCCTCTGGGAGATGGTCAGCACGAATATAACAAACAGGATCACGCTCAGTATGTCCAGTATAACCATATAATCCTCACAAAATAACAAATATCAGCTGCAACCGCTGTTGCCTTTCACTCGGCTACCAGTATGTATGAATATATTTCCTGACCGCCGTCAATGACATACAGTTCTATGTCGGGGTATTTTTCCTCAACGTACATCCTGAGAGTCGTGCACTCCTCTTCTTCGGCGTCTTTCCCGCGGAAGACCGTAAGTATGGATTTATCATTATCAGAACCGCCGAGTATATAATCAGAAAGCGCTTCTGCGGCTTCAATACGGGAAGCTTTGGAGGTCACGATGTTTTTCCCCACTATACCGACGCTGTCACCGACTGAGACCCGGACTCCGTTCATATTTGCATCGCGGATCGCTTCTGATATGCTCCCGGTAGTCACATTTTTCATTGAGGCCAGTGATTCCCCGATGGCATCTTCGGGCGTTTCAGCCTCAAAATTTATATATGCCGCTGCTATGTACCCCTGACCGAGATCCTTGCTTTCTATGACACTGATATCTGCCTTTTTGTAAATGGATGCGGCCTGCTTTGCCGCCATGATGATATTTCCGTTGTTGGGCAGGACGAATATGTGGTCTGCGTTAAGCTGATCGAAAGCTGCGATAAAGTCTTCGGCAGAAGGATTTTTCGTCTGGCCTCCGCGGACTATCACGTCTACCCCTATTTCCCTGAAGGTCTCTTCAATGCCCCGGCCTATACAGACGGCTACAGTGGCAAATTTCTTTCTTTTCTTTTCTGCATCCGGTTTGATCTCCGGTTTGTCCTGAAGCCCTTTTTCTGAGTTTCCGATGCTTTCATTGTGCTGTACGGACATATTCTCGATCTTTACCGTAAGAAATTCCCCGTATTTGAGGCAGAAACCGAGCACTTTGTCCGGGGTCATGGTGTGCACATGGATCTTAACGATATTTCCGTCACGGAAAGAAACGATCGAGTTACCGACAGTCTTAAGAAAATCCTGTATGACAGACACATCAAAGGTCTCAAGATCTGTCTTTTTCCTTGTCAGCTGAAGCAGAAGTTCCGTGCAGTAGCCGTATAACATTTCGCTGTCTTCGTTGAACTTGGAAAAATCGATGTCAGAATGGCTTCTTGAATGGCTGCTGTCACCGGCAGTGTCCGCATATGTGTCTTCGCCTATGAGGACTTTGTTGAATCCCTCCATTATGTACAGGAGGCCGGCTCCGCCGCTATCTACAACGCTGGATTCCCTCAGAACCTCAAGGAGTTCCGGAGTCCTTCTGAGACTTTCCTGCATTTCCTGAGTGAGGTCTGAGAACAGCGATCTTATGGTGCTGTTATCATCAAGACGCGAAACAGCATATTCCACAGCTTCCCTTGCGACTGTCAAAATCGTCCCTTCAGTCGGTGTGAGCACTGAACTGTAGGCCTGTTTTACGCCGGCTTCAAGAGCCTCTGCAACAGCAAAGGGGTCTGCTTTGTCGTTTGACTCGAATCCCTTTGCCATACCGCTGAAAAACTGTGACAGGATCACACCTGAATTGCCGCGCGCCCCGAGCAGCATGCCTTTTGACATTGCCTGCATCACTTCTGCAAGGTTGATTGTTTCAACCTTTTTCATTGCTTCGACGCCGCTTTCGATGGTCATGCTCATATTATCTCCGGTGTCACCGTCAGGGACAGGGAATACGTTCAGATTATTAACTTCATCGGCATTTGCGCGCAGATGAGCCGCGCCGCTTTTCGCCATTTTTGCAAACAGCGCGCCGTCAAGGTACTTTTCCTCTTCAGCAGGCTGTTTGTTTTCCGTATCGTTCATGTTCATATATATCATCAACCTTTCGACACATTATAGAACAACATAGACAATTATGCAAATGAACTGAAGTATGTTGCCGGCCAGCACAAGGATATGGAAGATGCAGTGTGTTATCCTGCGTTTCCTTGCGATAAGGTATATGCCTGCGCCGACAGTGTATGCCGCTTCGCCGCTTATGAGCCAGGCGATGCCAGGACCGGGCAGGAAGCTTGTAATCGGTTTTACCGCAAACAGTGCCAGCCAGCTGATCAGTATAAAGAAGCTCATGGCGATCATTGCGTATTTTCTGACATTGAGTGCGGTGAGCACTGTCGATACAGCTGCGGCGATCCATATGGCGCAGAATACTATCATTCCCCAGTTGGGTTCCACCGCCCTGATGGAGCATATAGCTATGGGGGTATATGTGCCGCCGATGAAAACATAGATCATGCTGCAGTCGATTATACGTCTTATCTGCAGCAGCCCGGGACCGCGTTTCCCATGATATATGGCAGAGAAGGCATACATAAAGACAAGAGTGATGCCATAGACGGCGCCGCTGATGACAGCCCATATATCGCTTTTAATGGACGTGAATACGATTACCAGCGTGAGTGCCGCAACACTCATGGCGCCTGCAATGATGTGAGACGCCATGATCACCAGATCCTGGATTTTTACCGACCTTTCCCGTTTTTTTTCCAACTCTTTTGAGCTTGTCAATTTATCACCTCATTTTTCCCACAAAGAACAGAGCCATGGTGCCGGGACCGGAATGGGCGCCGATAACAGAGCCGACATATGTGATAATCTTCACATCCACGCCGTGAGCAGACTTTATAAGGTCCGCGAGATACTCTGCGTCATCCAGGCAGTCTCCGTGTGAAATAAATACAGTTCCCTCGCGCGGGGTTTCTGCAAGTTCGGTATATTTATCCGCCAGTGCTTTCAACGACGCTTTTCTGCCCCTCACTTTAGTTACGGGAATAAGGTGCCCGTTGTCGTCGACATGAAGGACGGGTTTGATTCCGAGCACTCCTCCGAAGAAGGCTGCAGTTGCGCTGACTCTTCCGCCTCGTTTCAAATATACAAGGTCGTCTACAGTAAACCAGTGATTCAGTTTTAAGATCCTGTCTCTTACCGCTTTTTCGGCTTCTTCTATCGAAGCTCCGTTTTTCTTTGCTTCAACGGCGAAATACAGAAGAAGACCTTCACCGGCAGAGGCGGCGAGGGTGTCTATTACAATGATCTTTCTTTCCGGGTATTTCGCCACAAGGCTCTCCGCGGCTTTGGCACCTGCATTCACTGTGTTGCTCAGACCGCTGGAAAAACCTACATACAGGATGTCGTTTCCGTTTTTCAGGTGTGGCTCAAATGCCTCGAGAAAAGTCTCTGTGTTTATTGCTGCCGTCTTGGCGACTTCACCGTTCCTCATTCTTGAGTAGAATTCCGGGAATGGAAGCTCGTAGTTGCCATATGATCTCGGTGATGAGTTGAAAGTGTATGTCAGCGATTCATACCTGACGCCCCATTCTTTCAATGTTTCCGGTGAAAGGTCACAGGCAGAGTCTGTGAAAATAATATAATCGTTCATGGTTTTGCGTCCCCTTTTCTTTTCGTTGTGCAGGTAAATTATATATGAATGCCGGCCCTGTTTCAACCTACACTGTTTCATGCAGAGGTAACGATGCGCATTTCGCCGGTAGAATTTTCCATTTTGCACATGAGTTTGCATTTAAAATCCAGTAGAGAAGGTGAACTGACGGTAGAATACCGCAGAAAACATTGACCTTGCGGCGGATCTATGCTAAAATCCTGACAGAAGGATAAATTAGATAAATCAAGATTTAACGGAGACACAGGCGTACATATGGAAGAAATCAAATCTGTCATTGCCGGGAATATTGCAAGCTTGCGAAATTCATTTGGCATGACTCAGATGGAACTGGCGGAAAAACTGAATTACTCCGATAAAGCGGTTTCGAAGTGGGAAAGGGGAGAGTCCATCCCTGATGTGACTGTGCTGTTGAAGATATGTGATATTTTCCACGTTGACCTTGAATATCTTGTCTCTGAGAAGCATGAGCGGGAAAAATCAGGCCGGTCATCTGTTTTTAAAAAAAAGAGATACCAGAAAAGCACACCAAGGGAGAGAAGAAATCACGCAGCGATCATAGGCATAAGTATTTTGCTCGTTTGGCTTGTCGCGATCACGGTCTTCGTTGTGCTTGAGATGTCTATAGGGTCCGTGACGAAGATGCATTATTTGGCATTTCTTTGGGCAGTACCCTTGAGTCTCGTCGTCTGGCTCGTTTTCAATTCGGTCTGGTTTAATCCCAGGAACAACTTTCTCATAGTCTCGCTGCTGATGTGGTCTATCCTTGCAGGCATATATATAACGTTATGGTCTGTTGTCGATTTCTGGATGATATTCATTCTTGGCATTCCCGGACAGGTTATCATTCTTCTCTGGTCGCTCCTGAGATACAGTGAAACAGACGAGGAGGAAGCCGAGGCTTCGCAGAACAAGAGGATCTCCGGGAAAAAAGCCAGAATGGAAGGCGCAGGTGACGACACCGGCGAAGAGGCTGAAAAAGGCCAGGGAGAAGACCGGCCAGGCGTCTAGGAATACATACGAATTCGAATGGATCGGAGGAGAAAATGGCATTTTCTGAATTTCTTGACAGCAGGAGGGGTGACTGCAGGGAACTGGTTAAAGAGCTGAGCAGCCACTTCTCATATGTCAGCGTCCTTGGAACAGATGTAAAAGCATCCGTCTACAGGGCTGACAAAAAAAGCGCAATGGCCCGGGACGGGTCGGGAGAATGCGGTTTCGTCGTCAAGATGCATGACGGACGCGCATTCTTTGAATACTCAGCAGATGATATTTCCGGCGACAAAAAGGATCTTTGCAGAAAGATACTGGAGTCCGTCAGTCTGACACAGAGCCTGAGCAGCGCGATGATAAGCACAGACCCGGTTAGGGAGGAACCGCTGGAAAAGGATTTTGCCCGGGAAAATGATTTTGAGGAATACGATGACAGTGATCTTATCAATGTATGCAGAGAGACTTCGGAGCTGATCTGCAGGGAGGATGAGCATGTGCTCAACGGCATTGCCGTCCTGCAGTTCTTTACATCGTCAAAGCTTTTCGTATCCAAGAATAAATGCCTGAGCCAGTATTACGGCTGGGCAAACGGTACGGTCGTTGCGGTATATTCCGACGGAAGGACGGTTCCGGCCAGGATGTCCGAAGGTGAAGGCAGCCTTGCAAAAATCCTGTGCCTGATGAAGGAAGATGTGCCAAAGGTTGTGGAGCTTGCGAGACATCTTGTAAAGGCCCAGCCCATAAAGCCCGGGCTGTACGACGTGATAACGGACAGTTCAATAACCGGGCTGATCGCACACGAAGCCTTCGGCCACGGAGTGGAGATGGACCAGTTTGTAAAGGACCGTTCCCAGGCGAAAATGTGCGTCGGGGAGTATGTTGCATCACCCATTGCAAGTATGAGAGACGGAGCGGCCTCCGCCGAGAGCGTTGCGTCATACTTCTTTGACGATGACGGGGTCCTGGCACACGACACCAAGATAATCGATAAGGGGATCCTTATTGCGGGCCTTTCAGACCTGGCGTCTGCGACGCAGCTTGGAACAGATCCCACGGGAAACGGCAGACGTGATAGTTATAAGAGAAAAGCATATTCCAGGATGACGAATACATATTTTGAGGCGGGGACTGACAAACTTGAAGACATGATAGCTTCGGTTAAGCACGGGTATATGCTTTTCGAGACGAACAACGGAATGGAGGACCCGAAAAACTGGGCGATACAGTGCACTGCCGAATACGGAATCGAGATCGTGGACGGCAAACTGACTGACAACTATGTGAGTCCTGTAGTGATGAGCGGATACGTTCCGGACCTTCTGAAATCGATATCAATGATCTCTGACAATTTCAAGGTGATAGGCTGCGGGAGCTGCGGCAAGGGATACAAGGAGTGGGTGAGGGTCTCCGACGGAGGCCCCAACCTGAAAGTGAGGGTGAAACTGGGATGAAGTCTGTTATTTCTATTCTTCAGGAAAACCGCGGCATAAGCGGATGGAGAGTCTCGGAAACAAAAACCGATTCATACGAGCTGTTCTTTGTGCACCGCCGACTGGAAACAGTGAGAAACACGTCCACCGCGTCCACCAGTGTTACGGTATACAAGGAACATGACGGAAAGGTCGGAGACAGCACTTTTTCGATATACGAAAGCATGACGGAGGACGATATAAGAAAGAAAGTTTTCGCAGCGGAGCGCAGGGCATCGCTGATCTTCAACGAAAAATACAGCCTGCCGGATGCCGGGACGGGTCAGTATGATTTTGACTCGAATATGGAAGGTATGGATTTCAAGGTCCTCGGGTCGGAGATCGCCGAAGCGGCTTTCAATGCGGAAACGATTCCCGGCTGCTCCATAAATGCTCTCGAAATCTTCATTTACAGGGACGTTTTCTCGGTAAAAAACAGTCTGGGGGCGGACAAGAAGCAGACAAAGACAAGAGTTATGATAGAAGCCATTCCCACATTTACGGAGGGAAAGGAATCCGTGGAACTGTACGAGGATATCAGATTTACGGAGTTCCGTCCTGAAAAGATCACAGAGGAGATCCGTGGCAAACTTGAAGAGGCAAAGGCCAGATTTGAAGCCCGGAAACCACAGGTCCCTATGAAGACGGATGTGCTTCTCAGGGCGCCTGAACTTTCATCGGTATTATGGGAACTGGCAGACGATCTTAATTACGCTGCGAAATATGCCCACTCAAACCTGCATGATACAGATGATGACCTGCAAAAGGAAGGCGGCGGTGACAAGCTGACAGTTACGTTGAGAGGCCGGATCAGGGGAAGCGACAGATCCGCATTCTTTGATGAGGACGGACTGGCTCTTCGTGACACGTGCGTCATCAGGAACGGGATAGTTACATCAAACTTCGGTTCGAACAGATTCGGACAGTACCTGGGAGTGGAAGAACCAAGCGGCAATCTTCCGTGTATCGATGTAGGGGCAGGCACGCTTACCGAAGCCGAAAGGGAAAACATGACATATCTCGAGTGTGTTTCGATGTCCGGTATCCAGGTCGAGCTCTTTTCGGACTATATCGGCGGGGAGATAAGGCTGGGATATCTCTGTTCCGGCGGGAAGAAAACTCCGGTGACGGGGATCACCATGTCCGGAAGCCTTTCGGCTGTGCTTAAGGATCTAAGACTTTCAGAAAGCAGAACTCAAGCAAGGAGCTACTCCGGTCCGGAATACATGCTTATAAGGGATATGGAGATCCTATAGCCAAAAAGGGAGAACGGCCAGTCAGAGCGGAAACGAATATTTGTCTTGGAGGAAAATGATGAAGAGTATCAGAATTCTGGTTATTTCCAGCGCAAATATTGATTTTGTCCAGCACACTCACAGGATCCCGTATGCGGGTGAGACTATAGTTGAAGACGAACTGGGATATGCGTATTACCCCGGAGGGAAGGGCGGTAACTCCGCCGTGGCCTTTGCGCGTTTCGGGGCAGACACGGTCTTCGCGTGCAAACTGGGACGTGACTCCAACGCAAAACGGCTGGCTGCCATTTACAAGAAGGAAGGGATCAATACCCACCATGCCACTGTCGATGCAGAGGCCGGCACCGGAATGGCAGCCATTATGACCGAAGACAACGGCATGAACCGCATAATAGTTTATCCCGGTGCAAACAGAAAGATAACTGCAGGGGATGTCGAGGAGGCCTTCACCTGTTACCCGGATGCGGTATTTCTGCAGATGGAGATACCGGATGAAGCGGTATTCGCCGCGGCCAGCCTGGCTGAGAAGAAAAAAATACCTCTTTTTATCGATGCGGCTCCGGCAAGGATGGACTTCCCCCTTGAGCGGCTTGGAAAGGTAGAGATCTTCTCTCCCAACGAGATCGAAACAAAAATATACACAGGGATATCTCCATCCACTGAAGAAGAATGCCTCAGGGCAGCAATAAGGCTGTCATCAAAAGTCGATGCCAGATACATCGTGCTCAAGCTTGGCAGCAGAGGGGCGTTCATATACGACGGGAACGAATACTTCATAATTCCGGCAGAGAAGGTCCGCGCAATAGATACCACAGGCGCGGGGGATGTGTTCACCGCAGTAATGACGTACGTATATCTTCAGAACGGGAATATCGTGACTGCAGTCAAATATGCTTCCTGTGCGGCAGCTCTTTCGGTCACGAAAGAGGGTGCGTACCCTTCGATCCCCACAAGGGAGGAAGTGTTTGAATACATACGCAGCAGAAGAAAGGTCCGGGAGGATCGCGGACAGGAAGATTTCTACAATGAGGAAGAAGAGGAACAGGTCGAGCAATGGTGATAGTTGGAATAGACTTTGGTGATGTGAGGACCGGGATCGCAGTATGCGACAGGTTCGAGATGATGGCAAGCGAGGCAGGCTGCATCAAGGCGAACGGGTACAGAAAAACCCTGGAGGCTGTGTCAGCGAAGGTGAAGGAACTCGGAGCGGAACTGATCGTTGTCGGCAACCCGGTCAATATGGACGGGACGAACGGCTGGAGAAGCGAGAAATGCATGGCATTCGCAAAAGATCTGTCGGATGCGACCGGAATACCTGTTGAAACGTACGACGAAAGACTCACTACTGTATCTGCACACCGGATACTGTCAGACAACAACGTTCGCGGGAAGAAAAGGAAGGAAACAGTTGATGCGCTTTCAGCCAGGCTGATCCTTGAAGACTATATGAGAAGAAGACAGAATATCGCGAACATGGGAACAAAATAGAGACAGGGCTTCCGTAAATGAGGCCCTTTTTTCATGCTGTGAGCGGCTCCAACCGGAAAAATGAACATCAGAAAAGAAAAAATGCGGGAAAACTATATTTCTACATATGTAAAACGGCAGACATTCACTTGACAACCTTTCATATACATTATATAATGCAAATGCGGATTTATCCCCTAAAAAAGCTATAAGTGTCCCCATTTTTTCGGGAACTATCCGGAAAAGCGGGGGATATGAATGACGAGGACATTTAAAAGTGGCTAGAACTGCAAGAAAATCATTTTCCAGACTACTGACTGCAGCGCTTTTCGTTGCTGTAATCCTGGTGATGGCGGTCGCCGCATCTGCGGCTGATTACGATCTGTGGGTCGACGGTACACGGGTGACATCTGATAATGCCTCCGACATCCTCGGCAACGGTACTGCTGTGTATTCGGCGTCTGAGAACGTGCTTTACCTGGATGGGGCGACACTGTCGGAAGTCGCTTTGTGGAGAGGGACAGAAGAAGATCCCGAATGGAATCAGTATCACGCGGCCATCGGGTCGAAGATACCCGGTCTTACCATAGATCTTTCCGGCGACAACACCATTTACGTCGACGGCTCGTATTATGACGGCATAGATACGGACTATAACTGTGACCTGACGATAACCGGTTCGGGGTCTCTGTCCATAAAGACGCCCGGCGGATACGGAATGTATATAAGCGGATGGGACTTTGAGCCGACAACAGGCAGCCTGACCATCACGGGCGGAGCCTCAGTGAGAGTAGAATCGGCAATGACCGGCATCTGGGTACATCAGAACATAGACTTCAACAATTGTTCTGTGGACATACTTAAGGAGGGTGACGCGTATTTCGGCATCGTGTGCAACACCGGCGTGATCACTGTCACAGACAGCGATATCAGAGTTGAGACAGTCCGGGCAGCGATAGAGCTCGGCAACGGGGAAACACACGACCTGGGGTTCATCATCAATTCCGGCAATGTGGAACTTGTGGTGAACGGAACGACTGACGACGATAAAGCTATTTCCGCATTTCCTCTGGAACTCGCCACGATCACGGTTAACGGCGGCACCCTGTCCATTACATCAGTTACCGGCGGTACGATCATTCCCGACGAGAACATAACGATCGCTGACGGGCTTGAGTTTACCGAAGGCTCATCTCTCAAAGATACGGGACACGTTGTCCTGACCGAACCTGCCCCCGCTCCTGATGAGGAAAGGACAGTCGTGATCGACGTTACGGACGCGCAGCTTCGGGAAAAGGCATCGGATTTCCTGAGGAAAGCGCTGAGGGACAGAGTCCCCACCATCACGATCGAGATAAAGGGGCAGTTTTCCGATTTCAACGGCGGTGACGTTCAGACATGGTTCAATAACTGGATCGGGACCGAGGAATACAATATCTGGAAACTGGCATATGAACACACTGGCGTACCTAATGAAGGAGATTACCTCGTATATCACATGGCAGGACACGGAACCAGTTACGATGGCGGCGGCACGTACGAGGATTACAGGCTGACCTCGACCTATACAGTTAGCTATTACACGACCTATGAACAGGAAAGAATAGTCGAGACACAGATCAGGAACATACTTGACAGTCTTGATATAGAAGGCAAGAGCGACTACGTTAAAGTACGGGAGATATACAACTGGATCTGCGCCAATATATCCTACGACCGTGACAATCTCAACAATCCGGATTACAAGCTCAAACATTCAGCGTATGCCGCGCTGGTCAACAGAAAAGCCGTGTGCCAGGGGTACGCAAACCTGTTTTACAGGATGGCCCTGACTGAAGGAATTGACGCAAGGATAATATCCGGAAAAGGAAACAGCGGAAACGGCTGGGAAGACCACGGCTGGAATATAGTTAAACTCGGAAATCTTTACTATAACCTCGATTCGACCTGGGATGCCACGATGCTGTCAACGAGCGGAACATACAGATTCTTCCTCAAGGGAAACGCACAGAATGACTTCACCACCAGACATGTGAGACAGCCGTTTGTGCTGGATTACAATACAGGTCTTACCCTTGATAATACATCAGCTGAATTCAACGCCCGGCATCCCATGGACCCGAATGACTATGTCGTGAAATATGAGGTCGGCGTATCCACGGACGACGAAGAACAGGGAACGGTGGAGATCGTCGGTTACGGCAACGGATACGAGTACGGAGAAGACAGACTAGGGACCACAGTGGTGATCAAAGCGACTGCGGAGCCAGGATATGTGTTCAGGGAATGGAAACTTAACGGCACGACCTATTCCAGCGACCCGCAGATAACGGTAACGCTAGGCGAGAACGATATGGACTTTGAAGCTGTATTCGAAGTATATCAGGCACCTGCATTTGTAACAGGAGATATCGACCTGAACGGAAGCGTGGAGATCGCGGACGTTGTCCTGCTGCTTCAGCACAGCATTTTCCCGGACCTTTATCCTCTGACTTATCCGGGACCGGTTGATTTCAACAGTGACGGAGCTTTGAACATATCTGATGTGGTCATGCTTCTCCAGCACACTATCTTCCCGGATCTTTATCCGATAAACTGAGTATATGAGGCCTAGAAGCCTTTTGATATACATAAACCCATAAACACAAAAATAAACACAGCGAAGACCAGAAAAAGTATCATTTGGGAGAAAAATCATGAAAAAGAAAATTTTTAGCCTAATGCTTGCAGCTCTCGTAATGTTGCAGATAGTTGTTCTGCCATTGGGAGCAGCTGAAACTCCCACTGCCCAGTGTACGTTTACGATTACCGAAGCGTCCGGGAAAGCAGGAGAGACGGTTAAACTGTCTGTTTCTGTCGTTTCAACAGAGGGGGTCATGGCCCTTGGTATTGAAGACAACAAGCAGTTTAATACAGATGTGCTGGAGTTTGTACAATACTCCGGTACCGACACAGAGCTAAATGCAAAGGCGCAAGTGGCAACATTTGACAGCGTTACGGGAGTGCTCCTGTTCAGCTCAGATACGACTGTACCGGCAGATCCGATAGACGGTAAGCTGTGTGACGTTGAGTTCAAGATCAAGAGCGACGCTGCACCCGGTGATTATCCTGTGAGCTTTAACTTCATTGCAAAAGGAAACGGCTCCGTTGATCTGACAACAGGGGTAGTCCAGGGCAAGGTAACTGTAAGACCCACCGGCGCTGCTGAATTCACATTCGGCGAGGTGAAGGGACTTCCGGGTGATACGGTCGATGTTCCGCTTACAGTTGAAACAACGGAATATGTCTCGTTCCTGTATCTTGATACCCTGACATATGATACAACGTCACTCGATTTCCTTGGCTTCTTTGATGCAGATACCGGTGCCGCAGCAGGTTCTGTTACAGGCGCTGACGGATTTGACAAAGACAACGGAAGGATAGTGGTCCTCTTTGAAGAACCGAAGCTGCTCAACGGGACACTGTGCACACTGAGATTCACGATCAAGAGCAGCGCGTCAGCGGGTGACTATGACGTGACCATGAACGCTTCTTCAAGATATGTGGAGAAGACCGAGTCCACAGTAACTGTCGGAACAGCGACGGACTTCTACATTGATGATCCTGTTAACATTACGGTCAGTGCGCCAGCAGGATCATGGGCATATCTGTTCTGGACTGACCCGGCATTCGATTCAGGCATACTTGATTTTAAAGGCATTTCTCCCGTTATGGTTTCAGGCAACGCAAATGACAATGTTGCCCTTTCCATTGACGGGACAGGGTCTATCGATGCCACAGCCAGGGAAGTAAATCTTATATATGATTCTCCTCGCACGATACCGGCAACTCCTGCCGCTGCTGCAAGGGTATTCACATTAAGGTTCACCGCATTAGCCGATGATGACGGCAGCGGTACACCTGTGACGATGAAACTGACAGCCGGTATACCTGCTGACGAAACGACAACGAGCGTCACAGCCGGTGAAATACACGTTCACAACCTTACCAAGGTCGATGCGGTTGCTGCCGACTGTACCCATACAGGTGTAACGGAAGCTTACTGGCACTGCGATGGCTGCGACACTGACTATGGTGATGAGTTTGCAACAACCGAGATCGATGCGACCGCAAGGGTGATCGAAGCTCTCGGACATAACTGGGGCGAGGCCACATACGACTGGGCACTTGACAATACCTCAGTGACTGCCACCAGGACATGTACGCGTGACACAAGCCATACGGAAACCGAAACTGTAAACACATCCAGCGACACAACAGCTGCAACATGCACGACCGGCGAGTCCACTACCTACACGGCAGTATTTACTAATGATGGGTTTACACAGCAAACAAAGACTGTGACCGGCGATTCCCTCGGGCACATCTGGGGCGAGGCTACATATGTGTGGTCAGCTGATAACAGCAAGGTAACGGCTACCAGAGTTTGCACGCGAGACAGTTCGCATGTTGAAACAGAAGAGGTCGATACGACTATCGGTTCTTCCAGCGCAACATGTACTGTAGCCGGAACTACCACCTATACGGCAACATTTACAAACACTGCGTTTACAGAACAGACAAAGACGATAACAGGTACGGCTCTGGGACATTCATGGGGTGAACCCACATACGACTGGGCAGCAGACAACAGCACTGTAACTGCCACCAGGACATGTACTCGTGACGCAAGCCATACTGAAACTGAAACAGTAAACACCACAAGCAATACGACTGATCCGACATGTACGGAAGCAGGCGAGACTGTATACACCGCAACGTTCGAGAATGAAGGCTTCACCGAACAGACGAAACATGTTCCGATCGGCGCTACCGGACATAACATGACAGAGCATCCCGCAGTTACTGAGACATGTACCACAGCGGGCAACACGGCATACTGGTCATGCGATCAGTGCAACAAGTTCTTCTCTGACGCTCTCGGCAATACTGAGATCGAAGAGGACAGCTGGGTGATTCCTGCCCCCGGGCACACATGGGGTGAACCCACATACGACTGGGCAGCAGACAACAGCACTGTAACAGCTACAAGAATATGCACAACAGACAACACGCATACAGAGACTGAGACAGTAAACACTACAAGCAATACGACTGATCCTACATGTACGGAAGCAGGTGAGACGGTATACACCGCAACGTTCGAGAACGAAGGTTTCA
>JAFTCY010000099.1 GCA_017454465.1 Clostridia bacterium | reverse complement strand
TCACTCGTTTTCATTGTTTTTGTCTCCGAGAACCGCCTGCCTGAACGGCGAGCTTCTGGCCTCAAGATCCGGGAATCTGCGCTCAAGGGCAGCCATTGAGATTTCAATATCCTCCGCCGCCTCCCGCGGGCTGTTCGTTCCGACAGTCACCATGTCGCAGCCGCGTATGGTGCTCCAGCTGAAGTTAAGTCCCACGTAGGGCGTGCAGCGACCAGCTGCCATTGGTTTGATCGTCATAACAGGATGCTTTGCATTCCAGATTATCCTTGCGACGTTTTCCACTTCGACCTGCATCAGAAAGCCCATGCAGTTGTAGATCTGGATATACGTCTCAACGTCATACCCGTTCTCATCGGAGTATATCACAAGCTCGGGCATGTGGGCCGAAAGCCCCGGGATCATGCCCTCGTCCCTTATCATCTCAAGATAATCAGGCAGTCTCGTTATCGCCCTCTTGTTCTTGTTGACCAGCTGTTCTGCGCTTGCATGATGGATCAGGCAGAAATCCGAGCCGCATTCCCTGCTCCTGCGGACAGCGTTCCTCGCTTCCGCCCTGCCGGATGCGGTATTGTCAACATTGAGTCCGGGAGTGTCGATCCGGTATATCTTCCTTCCGGATCTCTGCTCCGCATAATCGATCGCCTCTGCCATTACAGGTGTTCCGCTTATGGGTGCCATCACGGCGTCTATGCCAGCACCGAGGAAAGTCTCGATGACCGGATAAAAGTCCGCCGGACATGCAAATTTCTCACGGATCGCAGAATCGCATGCCGCAGTCCTGTGGCTCCATCCGAGAAACCAGTTCGTTCCTATAAGCATCCTTGGAAGGCTTATCCCTCCCACAGTCGTTCTCGGAAATGTAGTCAGTGTCTGTTATCTTTCGCCAAGATCCTTCATGGCGATCTCATACTGCTCGTCATTGGGCGCGGCTCCGTGCCATGCAACGCTGTTTTCCATGTAGGAAACGCCCTTGCCCTTTATGCTGTGTGAAATGATAACTGTCGGCTTGTCTCCGCATTCACGGGCAGCTTTGTAAGCAGCTTCGATGGAATCAAAATCGTGAGCGTCGCACTCCGCGACGTTCCAGCCGAAAGCTCTGAACTTCTCCGGATACGGAGCAGGGTTCATGACTTCAGCGATGGGTCCGTCTATCTGCAGCCCGTTGAAATCGATCAGCCAGCAGAGATTTGACAGTTTATAGTGTCCGGCGAACATTGCGGCTTCCCACACCTCGCCTTCCTCGGTCTCACCGTCTCCGAGGATCGCGTAGATCCTGACATTAGTCCCGTCGATCTTATTTGCGAGAGCCATACCGCAGGAAACGGAAGCGCCCTGTCCGAGGGATCCGGATGTCATATCGACGCCGGGAGTATGTTTCATGTCCGGGTGTCCCTGGAGGTAGCTGCTGGTCTTTCTGAATGTCAGCAGATCTTCCACCGGGAAGTATCCCCTCTGAGCAAGAGCGGAATAAAGTCCGGGGGCGCAGTGCCCTTTCGAAAGGACCATCCTGTCCCTGTCCGGCTTGTTGGGATTCTTTGGGTCGATGTTCTTAAGTTCTTCGAAATAGAGGTATGCAAGTACGTCCGCAATGGAAAGACTTCCGCCGGGATGTCCGCTTTTGGCAGAATGAACGGCATCAATGATGCCAACCCTGATCTTACGGGCTATCTCCGCCAGTTCTTCTTTTCTCTTTGTATCCATGTTTTTGCCTTTCTTTCATGAGATGCATGACATGATCCACCCGCCATTCAGCGTGATGCCCACAGCACCTCTAGTTTACCACATAATATTAATATATTTGCCCCGGAATGTCAACTGTTTTCTCATCATATGAGAGCATCACCTCAGCCGGAAACGGCAATGAAAAAGGACTGCGGTCTTTCAACTGCAGTCCCGTCCTCACGGAGAAGGAGAGATTCGAACTCTCGCGCCGGTTCCCCGACCTACACCCTTAGCAGGGGCGCCTCTTCGGCCTACTTGAGTACTTCTCCACGGCTGAGAGCAGGTCGTTGCATCTCATCTCAGCGGGCTTATTATATCCCATAAAAAAGGATATGTCAAGCTATAAATCAGATATTCCGGCACCGGTCCGCGGGAATCTGTCGGGCCACCGTCAGGAATTTCTCTTTATCAGGTCTCTGTAATAATAGTATGAATCCTTGGGTATCCTTTCGAGCGTATCAAAATTCACGTAAACAAGCCCGAACCTCGGGCAGTATCCGACTTCCCACTCCAGGTTGTCCATGAAGGACCAGTAAAAATATCCCCTGACGTCCACTCCGTCAGCTTTGGCGCGGAGTATTTCTCTCGTGTATCTTTCGATGAAATCAGATCTTTCCGCGTCATGCACTTTTCCGTCCAGGCAGACCACGTCCGGGTTCGGAAGACCGTTTTCGGTGATGATCACGGGCTTGCCGTATCTCTCGTACAGGAATTTCGGTCCCCAGTACAGGGCCCCGGGAACTATGCCCCACTCCAGCATGTTGCATACCGGATTGCCGCTTTTGATCCTGTATCCGCCTTTTCCGTCCTTCATCAGAACATTGGCACTGTATATATTGTGGAAACAGTAGTCCACGGGCGTTGATATGAGCTCCAGATCCTCCTTCGTTATTTCCGGATGCACGTCCCTGTAGTATTCGTAATACTTCGCCGGATAATCCCCCAGAAATACGGGATCGCTGTACAGGACCAGATTGCCTATCAGATCTCCCTCTCTCATGTCGCAGTAGCCTTTCCTTGACTCCTCTATGAGCTCGGGGTCGTCATCGGCCGGGCAGAACGGACCGCTGCAGGGAGCGAATCCTATCTTTGAACCCGGAACGGTCTCTCTCAGCGCCCGCACAGCCATTCCGTGGGCTTTAAGCAGGTTGTGAACTGCGAGAAGCCTGTCCTTCAGGGAATATTCCATTCCCGGGGCGTTGGTGGCGCCGGGTCCCATCCCCTCGAGAACGTTGGTGGGCTCATTGATGGTTATATAGTTCTTTACTCTTTCACCGAATCTCTCGCCGACCAGCTTCGCGTATTCATAGAACCACCCGGGAGAATCAGGATTCAGCCATCCGCCCTGCTCAAACAGTTTCTCCGGCAGATCCCAGTGGTAAAGAGTAAGAAAAGGCTCGATACCGTATGAAAGCATCTCATCTATCAGATCACTGTAGAACTCAATTCCCTTTTCGTTGACACGTCCCCTGCCGTCAGGCAGGATCCTCGACCATGAGACTGAAAAGCGGTATGCGTTTACACCCAGTTCCGCCATGAGCTTTATGTCATCCTTATACCTGTGGTAATGGTCGCACGCCACATCCCCCGTGTCTCCCCTTCTCGTCTTACCCGGGACATGGGTCATGGCGTCCCATATGGAAGGCCCCTTGCCGTCTTCACCGGCCGCGCCTTCTATCTGGTAAGCGGCGGTAGCCACTCCCCATCTGAATTTTCTGTCAAGACCGTTATCCATAAAACATGCCTCCGTCATTTTTGATCATCTGTCTCCATTATATCCGATAATCTCCGAAAAACAAGTTTTTTCGCAGCCTGCCGATACATTTTTATGTTTTTCACGTAAATCCCGGCATTTTTCTGATTTCTTGACCATGGCTTGTTGAAAACGTCCGCCGGTTCTGTTAAAATTGTTTCAGAAATCAGTTTTCACAATATAATATTTGGAGGTTTTTGACATGAAGCGGGCAACGAAACAGATTCTCTCACTTCTTCTGCTGCTGACCCTTGCGTTCGGCATCTTTTCCGGATGCGCCACGCAGCCGCAGGCACCTGACACCACGGACACAAAGGATACAGCAGACACGGTGCCTGATGATACAAAACCCGACGAGCCTCAGCCCTCTGACACAGAGGAATTCTTCCTTGAGCGCGAACCCGGCACGAACCAGATCACTTTCTACTGGTACTCCGACGGAGCGGATTACGCCAAGTGCGACATGTGGATCTGGTTTCCCAATGCGGACGGCCGGGGATACCTGTTCCACCCCTGTGAGTACGGGGCAAAGGTCGTGCTCAACGTTCCTGAAGATGTTACCGAAGTTGGTTTCATAGTCAGGAAGAACTGTTCGGATCCCGGCGGAACAAGCTGGGGAGACGCGACGAAGGACTATTCGAACGACCGGTTCGCGGCAATTACCGGACCGGATACAAAAGTTTATCTCAAACCCGGAGACAAGGCTATGTACTTGAGCGATGACGGCGGAAAAACACTGTACCAGGCAAAGGTCCTGACCATGGCCGGGATCATGACTCTAAACCAGATCAGATATACCCTCTCTCCGGCGACACGCATTACATCCCTGGATCAGATCGAACTCCTTGAAGGAGACCGTAAGATCGAGATAACAGACCTGTCCAGCCTTAACAACGAAGTGGTCAGCGGCGTCATCTTCACGGCTGAAGAACTTGACGTTTCAAAGAACTATGTACTGAAGATCGAAGGTTTCGATCCGGTGAACGTAGTCCCCACATTCGTATTCGACAGCGACTCGTTCAACGAAACATACGCATACAACGGCGATGATCTCGGAGCATACATAGACGGAGAAGTAACAAGGTTCAAGCTCTGGGCACCCACCGCATCCTCAGTGAAGATCAACCTCTATGAAAACGGAGACGGAGGCGCCCCCTTCTACAGCGCGGATATGACAAAAGGCGACTTCGGCGTATGGTCAGCTGAGTTCGACTCCTTCCCGGGCACATCCAGTGAAAGGCCGGCTGCCGTACACGGAACATATTATACATATACCGTGACCACATCCCTGGGTGAGAACGAGGTCGTTGACCCATACGCGAAAGCTGCGGGAGTCAACGGAAACCGCGGCATGGTGGTCGATCTCTCCAAAACAGATCCGGAAGGGTTCGACAGAGACGAATTCTATGACGGAATAACCTCATACAACCAGGCAGTCATCTGGGAAGTACACGTCAGGGACTTTTCCAACAGGATCGCAACTTCGAAATACCCGGGCAAGTACCTGGCGTTCACTGAAAAAGGACTCGTGAACTCCTCCGGCGAACCGGTAGGTCTTGATTATCTTGTGGATCTCGGCATCACCCACGTCCACCTGCAGCCGGTATACGACTACGCAACAGTTGACGAATCATCAGATGACCCGCAGTTCAACTGGGGCTATGACCCGAAAAACTACAACATCCCTGAAGGAAGTTACTCCACCGATCCGTATCACGGCGAAGTCAGGATCACTGAATTCAAGCAGATGGTTCAGGCTCTCCACGAAGCGGGGCTTGGAGTCGTTATGGATGTAGTATACAATCACACCTATGACGCGAACTCCAATTTCACCAAGATCGTTCCCTATTACTACTACCGTTATGATTCTTCCGGAATGCTGTCCAACGGTTCCGGATGCGGCAACGAGACAGCATCCGAAAGAG
>JAFTCY010000098.1 GCA_017454465.1 Clostridia bacterium | reverse complement strand
GCGGATTTGATGTCTTTGTTGGGTACGAAGTGGTCCATGACCAGGGCCACTCTGGATTTATCAAAGACTTCCTCAAATCCGGCCTTATTGAACTCATCTATGGATACCGGTCCGGTGATGTCGTTGGCCAGCACCAGATCGAGCTTAGCCGTTATGAGCTGTCCGGCCTCCACCTTGTCCAGCCCGGCGTGGGCTGCCAGTATCTTCTGGGTCATGGTCATTCCCATGAGTCTTCCTCCTTGATGTCTCTATCTTATAAAGTGATTCACGTCGTTCATTCTGTTCAGGGCACTGACAAGGGCGTTGACCGATGCCAGAATAATGTCAGCCTGAGTTCCGACTCCCCAGAACTGGCGGCCCACCTCATCCTCGATGCAGATGTATGCCGCCGCCTTGGAGTTGGACTCCTGGGAAATGGCGTGCTCTGAATATGTTACGAACTTGTAGTTGAACTTGTAATCCGTCTTCTTAAGAGCGTTGGCAACAGCGTCCAGGCGGCCGTTTCCTCTGCCCTCGTATTCCTTTACTTCTCCGCCGTCGATCACGACTTTCATGCGGACGGTGAAGCCGTCGTCAGCCTCGCTCTTGGTGGATGAGAAGTGGCTGAAATATGCTTCCGTGATATCCAGCGGGCTGAAGTAGTTGATGTATTTCTTTTCGAATACGTCGAAGATCTCGTCGGGTTTGAGTTCCTCGTGGGCTTTGTCGGAAATGTCCTTCATCATGTAGCCCACTTCTGCCCTCATCGCCTTCGGGATCACGTAGCCGAAATCTCTCTCGATGACGTACGCTACGCCGCCCTTGCCGGACTGGGAGTTGATGCGGATGACGTCCGCCTCGTATTCTCTTCCCACGTCATGCGGATCGATGGGGAGATAAGGTACGGTCCATCTCGAAGGATCTTTTTCCTCTCTCCACTTCATGCCCTTTGCGATGGCGTCCTGATGCGATCCGGAGAAAGCCGCAAATACCAGAGATCCGCTGTAAGGATGTCTGGGCTCCACTACCATTCCGGTATACTTCTCATACATCTCCACCGTTTCGGGCATATTGCTGAAATCAAGCCCCGGATCTACCCCGTGAGTGAACATGTTCATGGCAAGGGTCACGATGTCAACGTTTCCTGTCCTCTCACCGTTTCCGAAAAGAGTTCCCTCAATTCTGTCCGCCCCTGCCAGAAGTCCCAGTTCAGCGTCTGCCACGCCGGTCCCTCTGTCGTTATGAGGATGAAGCGAAACCACCACGTTTTCGCGGGAGTGAAGATTTTCGCACATATACTCGATCTGATCCGCAAAAACATGAGGCATGGACATCTCCACCGTAGCCGGAAGGTTTATGATCACCTTATTATCCGGAGTGGGCTCCCAGATGTCAATTACTGCATTGCAGACCCGGAGTGCGAATTCCGGTTCAGTTCCGGTGAAACTCTCCGGAGAATATTCATACTGAAATTCGGTTCCGGGATACTCTTTTGCGATCTCCTTTATGAGCTCAGCTCCGGTAACCGCGATCTCGCATATCTCATCTTCGCTCATCCTGAAGACCTGCTGTCTCTGCGCAAAGGACGTGGAGTTGTAAAGGTGCACCACGGCCTTCTTTGCTCCCACCAGAGAGTCGAAAGTCTTTCTTATTATGTGCTCTCTTGACTGGGTCAGCACCTGAACAGTCACGTCGTCAGGAATGAGATCGTCATCTATCAGCTTGCGGAGAAACTCGAACTCAGTCTCCGAAGCGGCAGGGAAGCCTACCTCTATCTCCTTGAACCCGATGTCACATAGGGCCTTGAACATGGCGAGCTTTTCATCCAGGCTCATGGGAACGATCAGAGCCTGATTGCCGTCTCTTAAATCCACGCTGCACCAGCGCGGAGCTTTTTCCACATGATCTTTTTTGACCCATTTGTGTTCGCATACAGGGGGCTTGAAATATCCCACGCTGTACTTGGTCCAGTTCTTCATTTTTTCTTCCTCCGAAAGTCTGTTATCTGCTATTATATCCGTTTATGCACGGTTTATGCAATTACTTTATGCATATAGCACCGTATATATTAATATAATAGAAGAAAATAATCTTTGTCAAGGGATTTTTTGTGTTTAAATAATAATTTTAGGGTTCTTTTTTGTAATTTTATCACAATTTTTATCCTTTGACGTGTTGACAAAAACACCGCGGAATGTATATAATAATTAGACTACACAATTATAATGGGGAAATAGGTGTTTTCCAGGAAAGGAATAATGAAAAAAATGAAGCTTACAGGTTCACAGATCGTATGTGAAGTGCTCCTTGATCACGGCGTCGATACGGTATTCGGATATCCCGGCGGCGCAGCGCTGAATATCTATGACGAGCTCTACAGATATCAGGACAGGATCACCCATGTCATCAGCGCCCATGAGCAGGGCGCGACTCACGCAGCTGACGGTTATGCAAGAGCCACCGGCAAGACGGGCGTAGTGTTCTCCACTTCCGGCCCCGGCGCCACCAATCTGGTCACCGGCATCGCCACAG
>JAFTCY010000097.1 GCA_017454465.1 Clostridia bacterium | reverse complement strand
TGAGACATTTCGGTCCCTATCTGTCGTGGGCGAAGGATATTTGAGAGGAGCTGACCTTAGTACGAGAGGACCGGGTCGGACGCACCACCGGTGCATCAGTTGTACTGCCAAGTGCATAGCTGAGTAGCCGAGTGCGGATGGGATAAACGCTGAAAGCATCTAAGCGTGAAGCCCACCTCAAGATAAGATATCCCACAACGAAAGTTGGTAAGGCCCCAGGTAGACTACCTGGTTGATAGGTCGGAGGTGTAAGTGCAGTAATGTATTGAGCTGACCGATACTAATAGGCCGAGGGCTTGAACTGCAAGGTTCATACGATCAAAATTGTTGTGTCTCTTGATCTTATTTGGTTTTCAATGGGCTTGGGCATTTGGCCAAGGCAAGTTGGTGTGATTGACGCAGAGGGTCCACCTGTTCCCATTCTGAACACAGAAGTTAAGCTCTGTCGTGCCGAAGATACTCAGCTGGAGACGGCTTGGGAAAATAGGTACATGCCAACACGGACAGAGGTTAGGCTGTGCAAGTCTAACCTCTGTCTGCTTAATATTCCTCCATAGCTCAGTCGGTAGAGCACCTGACTGTTAATCAGGGTGTCACTGGTTCGAGTCCAGTTGGGGGAGTTGCCGCCTTTTATCCGACGGCGGAAAACCCTTGAAAGCGTTGACTTTTCAAGGGTTTTGATTATTTGTTGCAAATAATGAAAAATATAAGGAGATAATTATGAAAAAAACTATCAAGACTACAGAAGCCATCTTTCCGATGCCAGTACTGTTGATCTCTACTTTCAATGCTGACGGTACAGTCGATGTTATGAACGCGGCGTGGGGCACTATGCTCAGCCGTGATATGGTAGCGCTCAATTTGACTGAAACGCATAATACAGTTATAAATATTAAAGAGCGTGGAGGCTTTGTCATACAAATAGCGGATGCGAAACATGTTGCGGAAGCTGACTGGTTCGGAATCGTAAGCGGCGGCAAAGAACCGGATAAATTCAAGAGATCCGGGCTGAGCTATGAAAAATCCGAACTTGTCGATGCTCCTGTAATAAAGGAGCTTCCTGTTGCAATGGAATGTTCGTTCGTCGAGTATCAGGGTGACGCTACCGGCATGGGAGTGATAGGTAAAGTATTGCGTACCTCTGTGGAAGAATCCTGTTTGAAGGACGGAAAGGTCGATGTTGATGCTCTTGAAGCGATTGCCTTTGATCCGTACACACACGGCTACTACAAGGTATGCGGAAGAGTGGGAGACGCGTTCAAAGACGGAATGAAAATCAAATGAGCATAACGCTGAATATATATTATTGCGGAAAAGACAGTTCAGCCCGGGCCTTTGCCAGGGAAATGCTGGATAGCGGCACCGTTGCCGCTATCCGCGCTGAAAATGGTAATTTGAGGTATGAGTACTTCTTTCCGGCGGAAGATCCCCAAACTGTACTGCTTATAGATTCGTGGTGCGACCAGGCAGCGCTCGATAAGCATCACGGATCTCCTATTATGGACAGGATAGAGGAAATGCGGGAAAAATATGACATTCATATGAAGGTAGAGAGGTATATCCCCGATGAAGACCGGCCGTCAGACGGGGCATTCATCAGATAATAACACGTAAAAAAGTTTAATGCAAAACGTCAGAAGCAGAGGCAAATCGTCTTTGTTTCTTTTTTTGTTCAAAGCTATTGACAAATGTCAATACGAGGTGATATACTTGTACCAGAGATGGTTGACAAAAGTCAACTTGCTTCATTGGAAAGGAAAACGTGTGATGAGTCAGGTAATGATAACCGAAAGCGAATGGAAGATCATGAAACTGCTCTGGGTGAAGTCGCCTAGCACCTTGACAGAGCTAACGAAATCTCTTGAACCGGAGACCGGCTGGACCCGGGCAACTGTATTTGTAATGCTGAAACGGCTTATATCCAAAAATGCAGTTAAGATGGTTCAGGATTCAGGCACTAACGTATACTGCCCGGCGGTCAGAAGAGAAGATATAGCGCCCGCTGAGACTGAATCGTTCATAAACCGTGTCTACGACGGCAGTGTCGGTATGATGTTCTCAGCCCTGACATCCAGAAAAGCACTTTCGGAAGAGGAAATAGCAGAATTGAAGAAGATCCTCGATGAGGCGGAGAAATCAGAAAGGAGCAAATAGATGACAGGATATGTTATATCTGTTTCTCTTTTGACAGCGGCGATAATCCTGATTCGGGCTATTTTTCGGAGGAGGATTTCGTCCAGGCTTGTTTATGCTCTATGGCTGATTGTTGTGGTAAGGATGGTACTGCCATTTTCACTATTCAATATAAATGTACAATTTCCGACAGGCACACTGACTCCGCAGGCAGTGGATGCAGCACCCGTTACGGGCAGCCCGGACAAGACTGTAAACACGGATGAAAATGCGGATTCCGTACTTGCACAGGGTATCGGCGTGCCAGCAGTGATTCCCTCAGTTCAAGAGGAAACATACGGGAGGGAAACGGAACACTCGCCGGCTGCTGAGACCGGTACAGTCCTTGAAAATGTCCCTGAACCTGTCCGACTAAGCTGGAAACAGATACTGAACGCCGTCTGGGCATCGGGAGCTTTGATCTCTGCTGCCTGGCTCGGTATTACCGGTGCGGTATTCAATATCCGTCTGACCAGAAACCGGAAGTTATACAAGGTATACAGAGGTAAAAATGTGTATGTCTCATCAAGTGCAGGCGTACCTTGCGTAGCCGGTGTTATTCCCTCTATCTACATCACAGAAGAAGTTAGAGGCAGTGCTTCAGAGCCCGGAATAATAAAGCATGAATACACCCACATACACCACCTGGATCATGTTTGGTCGGCAGTTCGTATCCTGGCTCTTACCGTATTCTGGTGGAACCCGCTGGTCTGGATCGCTTCGATAATATCGAAGCGTGACTCTGAATTTGCATGTGATGAGGCAGTTGCGGCAGGCATGAGCGAATCTGAGCGCATCGATTATGCAAACATACTCCTTAATACCGTACCACAGAAACGCAGCTTTACGAACGGAATCGGAAGTCCGCCGCTCAAAGAAAGGATACTGAAACTGACTGCTAAGAGAGAATACAGTATTCTCTGCCTTGTCATTGTTGTCATTCTGGCGCTGGGCGCGGTCGGGTGTTCTTTTGTATCCCTTAATCAGGATACGGGAAACGAAGACAGTGAACCGGTGGCAGATACTCAGGAAATCGATCCGAATCAGCTGGAGATCCCAGTAACAGAAAATGCAAGGATAAATAAACTGCCTTATGAAGAGAGCGAAGCCCTATATTCCTACGCATCATCAGATGATACAAAGGTATTATTCTTCAGCAATGAACCTGTTTATCATATCAGGGAGACCCTGGCATCCGGGTCTGACAGATATTATATCGGCACCCTGCCGCTTCCCGAAGGATATTCTGACGGGAAGGTGGCATATGCAGCCGGAGGGGATGACGGGGCAGATGTTTTCGTAACGGCTATTCATGACGGCCAGAAGTGCTACCTTAAATACATATTCAAGGGAACCGGGCTTTCAGATAAGGTTTCTCCGGTCGGTATGCAGGAGATAATCCAGATTAAAGAGAAGGCTGACCGTACACCTTTAAGGAGGAATATTTATCTGTGCAATGACGTATACCAGACCGATGATATTACTACTTACGGTGATGCAAGTGTATGCGTCCCGGTCGCTTTTACAGATTATGCTGTCAGCGACTGCAGGGCTGTCCTGTGCACAGACGGCTGCGATCCCGATGACGTGCTTCAGCGTCTCTATTACGGATATGCTGGAGTCTGGCCTTTGGAAAGGATCGGTGAAAAGTCCGGTGAAGAAGACTGGAACTATCATACATATATATATTCATGTGCATGTCCGGACCATATGAGGGAAAGCTTCAGGGAAGCAGGGACTCCAGAATCCGAACTGGATCCGCACAAATATCTGTATCTGTTAAAGACTGACGATACTCATTACGTTTATCTGTGTATAACACCAAAGGAGATTTCTGACAGTGTAAAGCCGGATGAAGAAAGGCTCTATGTCAATGATCTGGTTAAAAACACCGGTATTGAGATGAACAATGTGGTACGGGGCTGGGGTGTAAATGAATATGCTCTTGGATCGGATGAAGCCTCACAGAGCGGACAGGTGGCCGGCATATACGGGAAAAATGCTATGAACGCATATTTTGTAAATGACGTGATCTATGCCGGTGGAGGAGGAACTGTATATTATGTTGTTAAAACCTCGGGAGACACCGAACATGTGAGCCAAGCGTCATTTGCGACATACCGTGTTGAATCTTCCAACGGCATTATTGAGTCGGTGAAGGAGACTGAGACGTTTACGAGAGAGTATGTCCTTGAAAAAGGTGTACCATATTCAGGAGAACTTAACGGCCTGTTCAAATGCGTAATGTGCCGTACCAATGAGAGTGAAAACAGTTTTACCATTATGGCATATCAAGTATATGTCCGTAAAAACGGGGAAATATATGTGAACTGCGGGACATACGCAACGGATGCCGGTACGACATTCAAGGGAAACTACCAGTATGACAAATCAACCGGTGTTTTTAAAGCAGAACTAGTTTCACGTTCAGGTTTAGCGGATGATCCTTTTGTAGAAGGAAAGCTGCTTGAATGCGGAGGGTTCGTCCACTTTGTATCTGAGAACAGCAGAGTCTACTACTTATCCAATACCAATCCAGTGCCGCTTACTTTCGTTCCTAACACAGACGGATACGCAGATCCTCCGGTATTGTCGCTTGACAGCGTTTTTACAGGTTACTGGCTCAATGCGGGACAGAACGGGTTGATCAGGGAGATACATATTGACGCAGACGCGTCGGAAATCGGTCTTGTTTTTGATTCCTCGGATCATCAGTACACAGGTACATACGATATTAACCCTCTGACTTACACTTTATCGGCAACTATGAATGGATCGGACGGGGATGTCATCATACTCGAATGCGGAATGGGGTATTCCATAAGCGCAGATGAAGGAACCGTGCTAACCATGGAGATACTGGCCTGCGATGATCCGTATTTCCAGAGCATTGCAGGGAAAACACTGGTATTCAGACTCAAAGACGAGGTGGATTCTGATGTTCCGGACTCTGACGATACAGATGAACAGCAGCACGTACCTGAGGAATGGCATACCAGTTATAAGGAAAACAGCAACGGAATCACAGCGTCTTTTGATGTGACTGTGGACTGGGATTTCTGGTCCGGGTTCCTCAGCTCGGGCAAGACTGACGTAAATATGGATACGATCTGGAACGTATCGGCAGATCCTGCTGAGATCAGGATATCATTTTATCCGGATCTGCTTGTGCAGAATTCCCGAAGGATGAAGGTATTTGAAGCTTTATCAGCTCTTCCGGTTCCGGCCCTGACTGAAACTGACGATGTATCGAACACCTATGAATTAAGGACTGAAGTGGCGGAAAAAATCCAGGTGGAAATCAACGGTGAAGCTGTGACAGGTGACCTGTTCAGGACTCAAGGTAACGGGCATGTCGATTTCGTCTTCAGTTTTGATGAGAGTTTTCAGGTGGTTCCCGGAGACAGGATAACGGCAACACTGATCTTTGAGGATGCAGAGGATTCTCTAAGCATTGTGAAATATGCCACCCTTGATGAATTGTTTGCTGACTGCGGTGATGATTTCTTTGCATACAGCAGACAGGATTATACAAGATATGTGGAAGTGTTTACGGACCCGGACAAATACAGAGATCAGATTTCGGAAAAACTGTATGAAGCACTTTCGGGACTCAAGATCACGGATTTTTACTTCACACTTGATAAAGTAAAAAAAGTTGCGTATATAACTTTCACCGTGAACGGGACTCCGATAGGTGCTCTGTCAGTAGGCGAAAATACATGCAGAATTATTGAAGGTATGTATAATGGCGGTGTTTAC
>JAFTCY010000096.1 GCA_017454465.1 Clostridia bacterium | reverse complement strand
CTGTCTGTGACCTTTCTGCCACGAAAACAGGAGCTCTCATTGTTTTTGAACGCGAAACGAAGCTGGGTGACCTTATACTTACCGGGACAGTCATTGACTCAAACGCTGTATCCCCGATGATCAAAAACATTTTCTTCAATAAAGCCCCTATGCATGATGGGGCGCTGATCATACGGGACGGACGGCTGCACGCCGCCGGGTGCTTTCTCCCGCTTTCCGACAACCATGACATTATCAAGGACCTTGGGACGCGCCACAGAGCCGGCATAGGAATGAGCGAAAACAGCGACGCCGTGGTAGTGATAGTTTCCGAGGAAACCGGAACCATCTCCACAGCAGTGGAGGGAAAGCTGATCAGGGGCTACAGGAAAGAGACCCTGGAGTCATTCCTCAGATCCCGCATTATCTCAAGGGATGACGGAGATGAGGGCGGCGGATCGGTATTCGGCAGGATAAAGAACTTCGTCAAGAAGATCTTCAGGAAGAAAGAAAGTAAGTGAAGGGGGGATCGGAATGGCTGAGGAAAATCTGCGTAACAAAAGCAGGGAAGAAAAGCGGGAAAGGCTTATCCTAAACCTGGCAAAGATATTCTGTGTGATCATTGCCTTCGGTCTCTGGATATACGTCATGATGGTCGAGAGCCCTTCATATGAAGAGACTTTCTACAACGTAATGGTGGATCTTACCAATACAGACAGCCTCAAGCAGAACAATCTTGCAGTATATAACGGCTACGGAAATCTTGTGGATGTGACGCTTTCAGGGAAAAAGAGCGTGATTTCGAATCTTAATGCATCAGACATCGTGGTGACGGCAGATATAAGCTCGGTGGCAGGCGAGTCCGGACGGTACAATGTTAAGGTCAATGTGGATGTACCGTCTGGATGCAAACTGGTAGGCACATCGTCTGAAACAGTGTCGGTTTATCTTGACCAGTCGTCTCAGAAGGTGGTAGATATAACGGAAAGGCGGATCAATACCAATCTTCCGGAGGGTACATCGGTGGGAACGATAGAACTGCCTGTGGACAAGATCACTGTTACCGGACCGTCGATTGTGCTTGCCAGAGTAACAAAAGCAGTCATGGATATAGATATGTCCGGTATAACAAAGACTACTTCGTACACGGCAAGAATAACCCTGTATGATGACAGTGATACTAAGGTCGAGAATCCGTATCTTGACTATTACCCGAAAGAAGTGACATTTACGATACCGGTGTCAAAAACGGTGTCGGTAGATCTGGGTGTGTATTTCAAGCACGGTTTCCTGAACGAAGATAACACGGAGGTCACCATCGTTCCGGCTTCGGTCAATGTCACAGGAGATTCCGACCTGATAAACCGCGGCGGGCTTGTGGACCTGATAGAGATAGATGAAAAGACCGATTTTGTAGGGACAAAGTGCAATATGATGGTTACTCTGAAGTCTGTGGACGGTGTAACGCTTTCCACCGGTTTTGCCGAGGTGACTGCAGTAATCGGTGATTCGATCAGGACCAGAAAGATCACGATCTCAGGTGATAATATTTCGGTAAAAAATCTCAACGAGGGTGTCCATTATGAGTTCGACAAGGTGTCGACGGAGGTTACGCTGCTTGGAACGATGGAGGCTCTTTCCGCTATCAGCGCTGACGATGTTACCATTGAACTGGACCTCAGTCCGTACTTCGGACCTACCACAGGGACATATTATGTCAGAGGCACGGTAAGCATCGATACCGAATTTGAAGACGAGATCCTCGATGTAGGAACATACGAGATCCCTGTAACATTTGTGGAATATGACGAAGAAGCAGATAATCAGGATCAATGATATCAAGATAGGCTATGCCGGCAGCAGGACTGACCATGACAGCGAGGCTCTGCAGACAGCCGGCCGCCTTGTTTTCAGGAAAACCGGTATCAGGCCCGGGAACCTGAGGATCGCAAAAAAATCAATCGATGCGAGAAGAGTGAACGGGAAAAGAAACATAACTTTCGTTTATTCTGTGTCAGCTGAAGTAGAAGGTCTGCCTGACGGGTTCAGTGACCCGGGGATCAAGGTCTGTGCTGATGCGGAACTGAAATTTACGATGGGAAGCGCAAGGATCGAACAGAGGCCGGTGATAGTCGGATTCGGACCTGCTGGCATGTTCTGTGCATATGTCCTTGCAAAATACGGGTATGAACCCTTAGTCCTCGAAAGAGGAGATGCCATCGGGGACAGGATCCGTAAAGTCGACAGGTTTGTAAAAGACGGCATTCTCGATGAGCAGAGCAACGTCCAGTTCGGTGCGGGAGGCGCGGGAACTTTTTCGGACGGCAAACTTAACACCAGGATAAATGATCCTCTGGCAGGGTTTGTTCTGCAGACCCTTCGTACCTTCGGGGCGCCGGAGGATATATTGTATAAGGCGAAGCCGCATGTTGGCACAGATGTGCTGCGTAACGTGGTCATGAACGCAGACAGGGAGATCACCCGTCTTGGCGGAGAGATAAGATACAGAACATGCGTGACTCACGTTGGAAACAGATCTGTCAAATGCGGAGGTTCTGAGATCCCGTATATGGCCCTTGTCCTGGCAGTGGGGCACAGTGCCCGTGATACATACGGCGATCTTATGGGATCCGGGTTCGTTATTGAGCCGAAGCCGTTTTCAGTCGGTGTCAGGATCGAGCATCTTCAGGAAGATATAGACAAATCAATGTTCGGTGATTTTGCGGGTGACCGGGAACTGGGGCATGCTGAGTATCAGCTTTCCATGAGAAAGGGAAACAGAGGCTGCTATTCTTTTTGCATGTGTCCGGGAGGGGTCGTGATGCCATCCTCAAGTGAAAACGGTGAGATCGTAACGAATGGTATGAGTTTCCGTGCCCGTGACGGTAAAAATGCCAACGCAGCCCTGTGCGTGTCTGTACATCCGGATGACTATGGAGACACTCCCGAAGGAGCGATCGGATTCCAGAAAAGGCTGGAAAGAGCTGCGTTCACAGCAGGCGGAGGAGGATTCAAAGCGCCTGTTCAGACCGTTGGTGATTTTATGCGAACAGGGAACAGTCCTCCGTACAGCGGTTTTACAAAAATCATGCCGACATACCGTGACGGCAGCGTTGAAATATCTGATCTTACAAAACTGATGCCGGATTTCGTTACTGAAATGCTCAGGGAAGGAATAGCGGATTTCGGCAGAAAAATCAGGGGATTCGATGACCCCGCAGCTCCGCTGACCGGATTTGAGACCAGGACGTCGTCCCCGGTAAGGATACTCAGAAACGGCGACTGCAAGGCAGTGGGGAAAACCGGGGTCTACCCGTGCGGTGAAGGAGCGGGATATGCCGGCGGAATAGTCAGCGCCGCGGTAGACGGCATCAGGGTCGCTATGAAAATAATGGAGGAGTATTCTCCTGTCCGAGTATAATTTTGAAAGTCTCAAAAGAGGTTTAAATACAGATGCTACCTAGAAAGAAATGGGATTTCGGTGTGCCGAGAGCGGAGCTGGACAGAGACGCCGGGTGTATCGAAGTGGCAAGTCAGCTGGAGCTCAGGCTTCCTACAGCATTTCTGCTGAAGAACAGAGGATGCAGAACTGCAAGGCAGGCTGAGGCTTATCTGACAAAAAAAGAAGAATATATCCATGATCCTTTTGAAATGAAGGATATGGACAAGGCGACGAAAAGAATACTGGAAGCTGTTGAAAGAAAAGAAAAGATCTGTATATACGGGGATTACGACGTAGACGGAGTTACCGCCGTGACCGTGATGTGTACATACCTCCGCGGAATGAACGCTGACGTGTCATATTACATTCCTTCACGGTCAGGTGACGGTTACGGCGTTTCCGAACGTGCCGTGAGGAATCTTGCTGAAGACGGGGTGACCCTTATCATTACCGTTGATACGGGAATAACAGCCAGGGCTGAAGTGGAGGCCGGCCGCGGGTGCGGGGTGGATTTCATCATTACCGATCACCATACGTGTCTGGAACAGCTTCCGGACGCTGAAGCGGTCATAAATCCTCACAGGCCGGACTGTCCGTATCCTTTCAAGGAACTTGCCGGAGTTGGAGTTGCTTTCAAACTCATATGTGCAATAGAAATAGCGACACGGAGAGACTCGGATATATGGCAGTGTATACTTGACCTTTCCGGAAGATACTGCGACCTTGTGGCTCTGGGTACGATCGCGGATGTCATGCCGGTTACTGATGAAAACAGGCTTATAGTCAGTTACGGCCTCTACCTGATCAACAATACAAGTTCAGTGGGTCTGTCTGAGCTTATCGAAGCTGCAAAATCAGAATCAAAGTCACAGATAAAAAGAAGGATCACAGCTTCATATATAGGATTCACGATAGCTCCTAGGCTGAATGCGGCTGGAAGGATAAAGGATGCCTCAGCAGCCGTTGAACTCCTCATGACTCAAGACCGGGACAAGGCGGTCAGACTGGCCAATGAGCTTTGCGAGATCAACAGGGAAAGGCAGAACGAGGAAAACAGGATCGCTGAAGAGGCGGATGAGAAAATCGCAAACAACCCCGAACTGCTTAAAGACTCAGTCCTTGTACTGGATGACGACAACTGGCACGGAGGAATAATAGGGATAGTCGCCTCCAGGCTGACTGAAAAATACTCCAAACCAACGATACTCATCTCGTTCGAGGGATCTGAGAACGGGGAGACCGGCAAAGGCTCCGGCAGGAGCATCAAGGGAGTCAACCTTGTAAACAGCCTTGCGGCATGTTCGGATATACTTGAAAAGTTCGGAGGCCACGAGCTGGCCGCCGGTCTTACAGTCAGGCGAGAGAATCTGGACGAGCTGAGGAGACGCCTGAATGAGAACGTCAGGATCACGGAAGAACAGATCGAATCCCAGTCATCTGTCTCTGCGGAGTGTGAACTCAGGGGAGACGATCTTGATGTGAAACTGGTGGATGAGATCTACGAACTTGAGCCTTTCGGCACCGGGAACCCGACCCCCGTGTTTGTCAGCCGCAGCGCATACGTGGATGATGTCTGCGAAGTAGGAGACGGGAAGCATACAAGGATCTCACTTTCCCTGGACGGCAGGAAGATCACTGCCATGGGCTTCAGAAAGAAGATCCAGGATCTTGATATCTACCCCGGTGACAACGTCGATGTTATGTATACTCTTGACATAAACGAATTTCAGAATCACAGAAATGTGCAGATGGTCGTCAAGGACATACGCATAACCGACGAAGAGTGGGAGGCCGAGAGCGCTGAGCGCAGGATTTACGACCTTATGGAAGCAGGATCGCAGGGCAGTGATCCGGGGTTTTCGGCATCTGTTCCTTTAAGAAGTGATTTTGCGGCAGTTTACAAAACCCTGATGCAGGAGGTCGGCTCTGGAAATACCAGCCAGAGCGTAAGGTCCCTGAAATACCTGCTGGCAAAAAAAGGCATATCTGCTCCGTACGCTAAAGTAAAATATGCGGTCGAAATACTTAAAGATCTTAAGCTTTTGGAAATGAGGCGGGATTCAGTTGATCCTGACCGGGGTGAGTTTGTGATACCTCCCGTCAGCGGAAAGACTGATCTGGAAAAATCAGCAATATACTCCAGAATACTGGCAGAATACCTGCCGTGATGAATGATATGGTAAATAGTGATTTCAATGAACAGACCGACTTCTCACCTATAGAAAAGATACTTGAGGTGACGGAAGATGCGGACAAATCTTTTGACACAGACAAGATAAAGCGGGCATATCTTTGTGCCAAGGCCTGCCATGAGGGACAGACCAGGGTTTCCGGGGAGCCGTATATAACGCACCCGATAGCCGTCGCCGAGATCGTGACGGGATTGGGACTTGATACGGATTCTATTTGTGCTGCGTTCCTTCATGACACGGTCGAGGATTGCTCCGAGAGAACGAGCCTTGCTGACATCAGGACGGTATTCGGAAACGATGTGGCTCTTCTTGTAGACGGTCTCACGAAGATGAAACTCATCAACGTAGAGGACAAGGAAGAAGAGAATATGGAGAATATCCGGAAAATGCTGCTTGCCATGTCCAAGGATATCCGGGTCATTTTCATAAAGCTCTGTGACAGGCTCCACAATATGCGTACTCTCGGAGTGAAAAAGGATGAGAAACGCAGACTTACGGCCCTTGAGACCATGCATGTCTATGCTCCCCTTGCTCACCGGCTTGGTATGCAGAAAATAAAGCAGGAACTTGAGAACCTTGCTTTGTCATATCTGGATCCCATCGGTTACGGAGAGGTGTCGGCGGATATAGAGCGGAAATACGGCCAGAACCAGAACTTTATCGAAAACACAAAAGAATACGTTTCGAAGAAACTGAGTGAGTATAATATTAACTTTACACTTGAGGGAAGGGTAAAGACCGTATATTCCATATACAGAAAAATGTTCAACCAGAACAAGAGTTTCGACGAGATATACGACTTCTACGCTCTGAGGATAATAGTAACAACAGAACTGGAGTGCTATACGGCTCTTGGTATAATCCATGAAATGTTCAAGAGCATACCTGGAAGATTCAAGGATTACATCTCAACGCCTAAGCCGAACATGTATCAGTCCCTTCACACGACTGTCATAGGACGTGACGGCATTCCCTTTGAAGTCCAGATAAGGACCAGGGAAATGCACCAGGTGGCAGAATACGGTGTTGCAGCTCACTGGAAATACAAGTCGGGCGACAAGAGCACTGCAAATATCGATGAAAAACTCAGCTGGATCTCAAAGCTTATCGATACCGAAGACGGCGCTGTCGATACGGAAGATTTCATGCGTGCCCTGAAAATAGACATCATCAGCGATGAGACACTGGTGTTTACCCCAAAAGGAGACGTACTGTCACTGCCGATCGGATCCACCCTCATAGATTTTGCATACGCGATCCACTCGGAGATCGGCAACAAGATGGTCGGAGCCAAGATAAACGGAATGATAGCGCCTATCGACAGGGTTCCGCAGACCGGTGAGATAATTGAGATCATCACTTCATCTGCGTCAAAAGGTCCCAGCAGGGATTGGCTGAATATTGTAAAGACAAGTGAAGCAAGATCCAAGATCCGTCAGTGGTTCAAAAAGGAAAAAAGGCCTGAAAACATTAAGATCGGCATGGCCGAACTTGACAGGGAACTGTCAAGATTCAAGGTCAGACCTACTGATGCTCAAAAGGCTGAGATCATCCAGGGAACTGCCAAAAAGCTTGGCATGAAAGACGCTGAAGACCTGTGCAACGCTGTCGGATACAGCGGGATCGCGATGACAAAAGTACAGGCCAAGCTGAAATCCGAATATGAGCGGATCGTCAAGCCGGATGAGCAACCCGTGATAACAGACACTTCACAGGTACAGGTCAAGAAAGACAAGAAGGTGCGCAGGAGCGGCGGAGTCATCGTTGACGGCGAATATGGATGCGATGTCAAATTTGCCAAGTGCTGCAATCCGCTTCCGGGAGATGATATCATAGGCTTCGTAACCCGAGGGTACGGAATATCCATCCATAAGAAAGACTGTCCCAATGCCGTGGAAGGTATCAGGAATCCGGAAATGAGCGGCAGGTGGAAGCATGCGGAATGGGATATGGACGATTACGTTCCGGGCGAGGGCAAACCTCTTTATGAGGTTATGCTGCAGCTGTACGCCGAAAACAATATCATGCTTCTTGCTGATATAACCGCGCAGCTTGCAGAGATGAAGGTCTCGCTTTTGTCAATCAATACAAAAAAGAGAACCGATAACGAGATGCTGATAAACCTGACTGTCGGATGCAGGGATATCGAGCACTATGAAATGATCCTTTCAAGGCTAAAGAGAGTCAGACACGTGATCAGCGTGACGAGAGGATTTGCGTAAGGAATCAATCAGGGAGAAGACAGATGCTTGTCATTATACAGAGAGTCAGTGAATGCGCTGTTGTGGCAGACGGGAATCTGACTGCCGACAGGAAAGGACCGGGTTTGCTCGTGCTTTTAGGCGTCGCAAAAGACGACAGTGAGCACGATGCGGATCTTCTGGCAGAGAAAGTGTCAAAGCTCCGCATATTCAGCGACGAGACAGGTAAAATGAACCTTTCCGTTCTGGATATGGAAGGGTATGCGGTCGTCGTGTCTAATTTCACACTTTGCGGTTCTTACCGGCGCGGGAACCGGCCTGATTTCATGAACTCCGCCGATCCTGAGACTGCTGAAAGACTGTACGGATATTTCATCGGAAAACTCGGGTCGCTTGGGGTCCCTGTTTCCACGGGAGTATTCGGAGCTGATATGAAAATATCCATGACGGCTGACGGACCTGTTACGATGCAGCTCGATTCGGAGGTACTTAAGGCAAAAAGAAAATGATAATCGAGATTCATGGAAATATAAAACCGTACTATGTCCAGACACTTGCTATGATATTCTTTCCGGGTGTCAGGTTTCCGGAAAACGAACCCGAGACAGAAAGCACGCTGAAAGCAGTGGTGACAGTTGCAGAAAACGGCGGAGGGGTTTCGTCAAATGTAAAGATCTCGGGGAACGGAAAGGATTCTTCAGCAAATGCGTCTCACCCGGTTTCAGACTTTGACGGAGATCTTGAACTGGCAGTAAAGGCGGTTTGCGGAGAGGCATTTATCCGTGCAGGGGAACAGTATACCGGAATAACGCCGCCATGGGGAATACTGACGGGAGTGAGGCCGGCCAAGGTTGCCACAGATCTGATCGACCGGGGATTTGTTCCTGCTGATGTGTCAAAAAAACTTCAGACAGAATATCTTGTAAGTCCGTCAAAAGCTGATATGGCAGCAAGAGTCGCTGCCGCAGAAAAAAGGATCATAACAGATGATGCAAGGAAAGAATGCAGTGTTTATATAGGGATCCCTTTCTGCCCGTCAAGATGCGCATACTGTTCTTTCGTTTCATATACTTCGCCAAAGCTGCTCGCCCTTATACCCGATTATCTTGAAGTGCTTAAAGAGGACATTTGCCGGCTGGCAGACCTCATCTCCAGGCTTGGGATGGCAGTGAAGACTGTATACATAGGCGGAGGCACCCCTACGGTCCTTGACGAGAGACAGCTGGAGTCTCTGCTGGAATGCGTCAGCGGGACAGGGTGGAGACCGGAAGAATTCACTCTGGAAGCCGGACGCCCGGATACTATCACGATCGCCAAACTCAGTACGGCTTTTGAACACGGTATTACAAGAGTAAGTGTAAATCCGCAAAGCCTGAATGATGATGTTCTGAAGGCGATCGGAAGGCGTCATGACAGCAAAATGTTTTATGAAGCATATTCCATTGCTGAAAAAAGCGGTATCAGAGATATTAATGTAGACCTCATCGCGGGACTGCCGGGAGATACAGAAGATTCGTTCCGCTCAACTCTTGACAGCGTGATCGCACTCAGGCCGACAAATATAACCGTGCATACGTTCAGCGTTAAGAAATCATCTGAATTCAGACAGGAAGGAAGGTATGACGCGGGTTCGGCCACCGCATCGGCCAGCGTTGAATATTCGCAGGAAACCCTTCCGAGCAGGGGATATCTTCCATATTACATGTATCGCCAGAAGAACACTGTCGGAAATCTGGAAAATGTGGGATATGCCTTGCCCGGTCACGAGGGGCTCTACAACATATACATGATGGAAGAAGTCCACTCGATATTTGCCGCGGGCGCATCTTCAGTCACAAAGCTGGTGTCCCTGCCTGATGAGGAAGGAAATGTGAGGATAGAGAGGCTATTCCAGCCCAAGTACCCTTATGAGTACCTTGATGAATGGAGAGAAGGAGAAAAACAGAAACGGACCGACAGTCTGAGAAAGACCGCATTTGAATTTTTCGGAGGATAATTGTATGAAAAAACTTGATCACTTTGCTCCATCTGTGATCATGAAAAGGCTTGACTCGATCAGAGCAAGGAGAATAATAAAGAACTGCGAGGCTGATTATAACAGGGAACTCAAGGAAGCGATAGACAAGGTCTTTGACGGGGGAATACCGAAGATCATAACGCTTGCTGGCCCGACTTGTTCAGGCAAGACCACAACGGCTGCAAAACTTGAGGAAAGGATCGACAGCACCGGCAAAAATGCTGTCAGGTTTTCCATTGATGATTTCTTTATGGGAGGGGGCGGCATAAGGAATGACGTGGATCATGAAGCGCCTGATTATGATTCGGTCAAAGCCATAGATATCGACTATCTGGCAGAGTTCGTAAAAGATCTGTACGCCGGTAGGACAGTGAAGGTCCCGCAGTACAGTTTTGCTGAAACAAGGAGATCCGGGTACGAAGAGTATGTTCCCGAAGAGGACGATATCTATATTTTTGAGGGTATACAGGCGGTATATCCCGAAGTGACATCGCTGTTTGTTGACGGATACAGGAGTATTTTTATCTGTCCCGATGATGATATCTCATACAAGGGGACGGTACTGAGGAAAGATGAACTGAGATTCCTAAGGAGAGTCGTAAGAGACTATAAGTTCAGAGCTGCTACCCCGGAATATACATACCATCTGTGGACAAATGTCAGAAAGAATGAGGAAGAGAATATCTTTCCGTACTCAAAGAGCGATATAAATATCAATTCATTTCTGCTTTACGAGCCCTTTATAATCTCCAGGTATGCACTCGATATACTTGCCAAAGTACCGGTCTACAGCAGATACAAGGACCAGGCTGATGAACTGATGTCCAGGCTTCGTGTTTTCAATGAAACGTTCTTCAGTGCAAAGATGGTCCCTTCCAATTCCATGTTCAGGGAGTTCATAGGCCAGGATGATGAATGAAAGTGCCATAAAGAATGTAAAAGAACGGTTGGTGTCCGAGCGCAGGCATGACTTTGAATCTCTCAGGCTCCTGGTAGAAGTTCTCAGGTCTGAAGAGGGATGCGCATGGGACAGGATCCAGACGCATAGCAGTATCCGGTCAGACATTATCGAAGAGACCTATGAAGTGGTTGAAGCGATCGACAAGGAGGATCCTGATCTTCTGAGGGAAGAACTGGGAGACGTGCTTTTTCAGGTCATGTTCCACAGCAGGATAGAGGAGGAGGCTTCCCGTTTCTGTATTGACGACGTTATAAACGAAATAGCGGACAAAATGATAAAAAGGCACCCGCATGTTTTCGGTGACGTGAAGGTTACCAGCGCGCAAGAGGTGCTTGAGAACTGGGAAGTAAATAAGGTTAAGGAAAAATCCCGGGAAACTCTCCGAGATGTACTTGATGCCGTGCCGAAGCAGTACCCGGCGCTGATGAGAGCCAAAAAGATAGTAAAGAAGATCCGGAAAAACGAAAAAACCGCAGCGGAAGGTATGGGGGCATCTGCGCTGCGGTCTCCGGTAGAATGTGCTGCTGACATTGCGGATCTAATAAAAAAAGCAAATAGTGCCGGCCCCCGTGACAGAGACCGGATAGCCGCGGATATTATTTATTCAGCTGTTCTAATGAGCAGCGATGATGCGGATCTTGAATATGAGATCTCACAGAAAACGGATATGCTTATAGACAATGCGGCAGGAAAGAGAGTTCAGGAGACAAACAATGAGACTTGACAAGTATCTGAAGGTATCAAGGATAATCAAAAGACGCACTGTGGCAAACCAGGCATGTGACACTGAGCATGTCGAGGTCAACGGCAAGCGTGCCAAAGCATCATATGATGTAAAGGAAGGGGATATAATCTCCGTGACCTACGGGGAGAAGACCACGGAATTCAGGGTTCTGGACATAAGAGAACATACGACAAAAGCGGAAGCTTCTTCTATGTACGAGGTAGTTGGCCAGTACCCTGATAAATCAGATAAAACAGGTGAAGATGCTTGATTTTGTGTATCCTCTGTGATAATATACTATATATAGAAGAAAAGGGGGGACGGAGTTGTTTGCAAAAGCACTGAAGAATACATTGGTCCGCGTTTTGGTGGTTGTGCTTGCCCTGACGGCAATCATCTCCGTCATCTCACTGCGGATGCAGCACAATGATCTTAAGGAAAAGGCAAAAGAGCTTGAGGGTAAGGTCGAAATGCTTCAGGATGAGGTCGATCGCGAAAAGGCAGAACTCGAGCATCCGTTTGACGAGGAATATGTGTCCAGGATAGCAAAAGAGAAGCTTGGGCTCAGATATCCTCAGGAAATCGTAATTTACGGGAATTCGGGAAACTGAAAAAAAGAACACATCACCGGGATTAACCGATGATGTGTTTTCTTTGATGCGGCAGATCAATCGTTTTTGATTTTGTTGATTTCTTCCGCGACATGTTTTATCTGGTCTTTGACAGCCTTATATTTTTTTGCAGCCGAAACATACTGCTCGTCAGAGATTTTTCCTTCTTTGTGCATGGCTTTGAGTTTGTCAACCGGGAATTTTTTCAGTTCCTCTTTCAGGGCTGCATATTTTTTCTGCATGTTTTCCAGATCACTGTCAGGCGAATTGTCTACCAGTTCGATGGTGTCAGCTGCCTTAACAGTTTCGGCAGGCTTGTCATCTTCGTTAAACTCATCGATATGCGCTACAGGGAAGGCCCGTACTGCCTCAGCAGGCTGTTCAGGCACTGGTTCTTCGCTTGTGGTTGTTTCTTCCGGCCCAGCCGTATTGAGCTGCTTCAGCTTTTTAAACGCGTTACCGGCCCGGCTTCTTTCTGTCCGGTAATGATCCTGCGGCACTTCATTTTCGGTATCAAAGGAGACACGCTTCCACATTATAATGAAAACTATTCCGCACACAGTCATGAACAGTGCTCCGGCAAGTTCGGTGATGACACTGTACCTGGCGTGCGGTATCATACCCAGCAGGCCGTAAAACACATAGTAGTTGATTACAAGCAGAACAGATGAAGCTATCCTTAATGAGTGTACGGTAACGAGTCTCTGGGAGATCTCATCGGGGTGGATCTTTGTCATTGAAAATGCGTTTGCAGATGTCAATCGGCAGATGCGTACTATGGCATATGCTTCGATGACGGAAGCTGCAAGGGCGGCAAAGTGAAGAAGTGTCGACAGAATATAGTAAACCGGCTTGAGTTCGCGGGCAAGAGCACATAATTCCTTAAAGTCCCCCGACAGGTATGATCCGGTGTCTTTAAGAGTAAAGACAACAAACGCAAGATAAAAGACTGCATAGCAGACAAGCGTCACGATGGAAAGAGCTTTGTGTGAGGATGTACGCTCCTTCGGCCTGGTATTGCGGACTCTGACTGTGATGAATTCGACCGCAGTAAGCACAGCAACAGAAAGAAGCACAATGATTGGCGTGAATCTCATCAAATCCGGACCCAAAGCGGTGATGAATGAAATAACAAACACAACTATCCCCGCTACTGTGAGGAGAGTGGGAATATTCGGCCCGTCACCGCTCTGCTTTAGTTTGCTCAAGGCACCGGATGATCCTTCCGTCCGTATTCCGCTCAGAAACTCCGATGCAATACCTGGGATTTTTTCGGTAAACAAGCGGGTCAGTGCCTTTGAATCTCCAACATTGTGCTGTTCTGCTGTACCTGCCGGGTACATGGAGACACAGGCAGGGTTAAGTATAATGTCTCCGAGAACCACTGAAGCTTTTTCGGTTTTGCCGAGATCGGAGGCGTCAATGTCATAGAGGTAACCGCCGGCAATCTCTTTTTGACCTGTGAATACTTTGCTGTAAAGCTGCATTCTGTCACGGGTATCGGCATATCTTGCTCCGTTGAAGCGCTGACTGATCTCATCAAACATGCCTTCAATGATTTCTTTGCGGTCTTCGCGTTTTGCGACCGCGTTGCCGATAAGGAACATCATATATACATATGCTTCATATGAGCAATTTGAGCCGGAACAGTACGGTCGGATCTCTTTTTCTATTTTTGCGCTTGAATTTCGCAAAGTATTTAAAATCCTGTTATCCAAATCAACCCCACTAAACAAACAACGTTTTTCTAATTATACCACAATGAGATTTTAAAGTCAGCACTTTCACGAATAATGTGACATATCATTCTCTTGCATATTTTAGGAAAATGTGTTAAAATGCCGTTGCTGAAGTTGGCCGGCGTGATGGAATTGGCAGACGTGTTGGACTCAAAATCCAATGGGCTAATCACCCGTGCGGGTTCGACCCCCGCCACCGGCATTTCCCGAGGATTTTTATAGCAATCCTCGGGCTTTTCCTTTTGGCATTTGGATATTTATTCTGGGAAAAACGGCATAATTGCCTGAGCTGAGGCAATTTTGGAGTTGAAGTCCAGGTGGGTGTAAATGTTGCTTGTTGTTGATATGTCACTATGGCCAAGCCATTCCTGGAT
>JAFTCY010000095.1 GCA_017454465.1 Clostridia bacterium | reverse complement strand
CAGGCGTTTATGACCTCGTCCACATCGTGACGGGACATGAGGTTTTTCAGGAGGAAGAACTGCTGGTCTCTGTCCCGGCCGACGGACCAGTGCCAGGGATCCGGTATGACCGGAAGATCCTTTACGGTCCATTTCTCGTATTTCGGATCATAGACGTCAGCGGAGGCAAGGTCCGCCATTCGTCCGACGCACCACGACACGATATATCCGTTGCCCTCGAAATACCCGTTCCGGCGCTTGTCCGCGCCTATCACGGCCGCTATCGCCTTTCCGACCGAGGGTTTTTCAGCGATGACAAGTTTTGCCATGATCAGTCCTCTCCTTCTTCATCGTCTTTTTCAGGCTCCTCATTTTCGCCGTAGTCGTAGTCGTCGAGGTCCGTATCGCCTTTCACGTCCGGCTTCTTCTTTCTGAACTTGAACCAGTACACTGCTACACCTCCTGCGATCAGCACGGCGCCGATGACGACATATATCCCGATAGATGATTTCTTATTGTCCGTCTGTTCAGTTGCCGGCTGCTGGTTCTGGGTGTTTTCAGTAGTCTCGGGAGTCTTTTCAACGGTCTTCTTCTGAGTCCCCTTGCAGTCCTTCATTCTGTATCTGCATACGGGGCAGTCCGTATCCACATCTCCCGCTTCGCACTTCGTCTTGCAGGTACAGGTCTGGGCCGTTCCGTTCTTTCCGTCCTCAAGAAGGGCGAACAAATCCGATTCATCCACCAGGTTCAGGAAATACACATTTTCGGTCTCTCCCGAGCGGTCTATGATGATATAGAAGTAGTTGCCGTTCTTCGTCTGGACGGTTATGAACTGCTTGTCCTTGAGGATCTTCTGGTCCTGTACAGTGTAGTAGCTCTCATCCTGGAGTATATCGTCCACCAGGTTCATGTTGCCGTTTGGGGTAAGAGGAGCCGTGCCCATGAGGGAAATGAAGCCTGAGAGGATCCCGTCAATCTCCTCGGCGTTGATGTCCCAGGTTATATTTGTCTCTCCTCCGCTGGGTATTTCGGGGTTCGGCACATATTCTGTTGATATGCTTATCTGGTCTATGGCCTCTCCGGGCTCATTGTCTCCGTTTTCATTGGACGAGTAGTATCCGTCGGCCAGGACCGTGTTCGCCAGCGCCGTGGCGCAGCAGAGCAGCGCCAGGGCGGCACATATGAATCTTTCTTTATTCTTCATCGTTTTCCTCCGTTTTGTTGAATCGTTTCGGGACCGGAGCCGCGGGATTCTTTTTAAGGATCTCCATCATCTCCATAAGCTGTTCGACAGACAGGCCCTTCTCACGGACGATCCCTATGATATCCGTGTTTTCGAGTTCGGTTATCTTCTTCTGAAGCCTGTCTATCTTCTCATTGAGAGCATCACGGCGGTGTATCGCCTGGTCCAGCTCTTCTCTGAGTTTTTCTATCCGCGGGTTCATTTTGCTGTCTTCTCCTTTCAGGGATTTTTATTGATCAGGGAACAGGTCGGGCCTGTTCCCCTGGGTAGCCGTATATATCTCATACATCGCGTACTGGTCGTCATCGAGGATCTGTTCGGCTACATCCGAGAGATCCTTTGCCTTCAGTGTGACGTTGCAGATATAGTAGTAATAGGGCACACGCACCGTGTATGTGTACGGGATCGTGTAGTACGTCTGTGATGCCGGGTCATATGCCTGGTAATAATCCGTCCTCTGCTCATCCCGGTTCCTGATCTCTCTGGTTACGCTTTCTGTAAGGACATACTGTGAGTCGAACAGAGTTTTCAGCTCTCCGGATACGTCTTCGATCTCCCACTCGCCTTCATTCATTGCCGTGAGAGCAGAGATGAGGGAATACGGATCGTGACCGATATCGCCGAGATCATAGTGATATTCGTCATAGGAGTGGGTATCCTCGTAAAACAGGATCTCTCTCCGGAGAGCGGCCTCCATACCGAGGTATGCCTGTTCCGCATCCTGCATATCGCTGTCACTGACGGGATATGTGGTTATATTGACCGTTGAAGCCAAACCCTCACCGATCAGCGAGCATGACGCCACTCCGGTCAGGAGAAATACGAGGACTCCGAACACGCAGAGGAGCACAATGATCAGTTTCTTTCCGGGTCCGGACCCGGCTGCGCTCTCTGCTGCTTCGGATTTCTTTGCAGCTTTGGCAGTCTTCTCAGACGTTTTTGCCGCCTTTGATGCAGACTTTCCTTTTCTTTGATCGGCGTACTCCCTTTTGATGTTCCGCTTCTGCTGCTGTTTTGAGGCGGGATTTGAGGAATACCCGCCGCTTTGAGACGGTCTGTCCGCTTTTTCCTCCGCACGGCCGCTGTCCGCTGAGCGCCGGACGGTCCCGGCGATGATAAGGCTCTGTTCCGCGGCTGCTTTTGCCACGTCGGTTGAGGCGCTGTCGTCGCTGCCTTCCGCGCCGTACACTGCCGCTTCCGCCGCTGCGGCATGGACAAGTTTCGAGGGAAGCTTTTTCCTTTCAAAAAACAAACGCGCCGTATTCCCGGGGTCTCCGGTGTTCCGGCGCGTATCAGATGCCATGCCTGCGGCTGTTACCAGCTCATCAGGGCGGAAACGGAGGCCCGTTCCGTTCTTTTCCATAGTATCTCCGGTCAGCCGGCAAACACTGCCAGAAGGACGTCCGCTTCTCCGGCTTCCGGATCGTAGGGCTCCCATTCACGGATCTCTTCGAGAATGCTTTTGAAATACGCTTTTCCCTCGGGCGTGACCAGGGTGTATTCGCTCTTTCTTCCGCTCGGCAGATAAAAATCTCTTGTCTCGAACAGTCTGGAATTTTTCTTTCCGGCTTTCGCGAATATCCTTCCGTCGCGGTAACGGTCGCGGAACACGTATCCGTGATCGAGCAGGTAGCCCACGAACTTTGTCAGCTCCACTCCGAGTTCCTTTGCCGTATAGCTGATGCAGGTGAGATTCTCGGGACTTACGAACGTATCATAGTAATCCGCCTTCGGTCTGAGCAGGGCGTTTTCCCTTTGGACTTTCGCCAGCTCCTTCCGGGCGGCTCTCGCTTTCGCGTTCTCCTCCTTCAGGAGTCTTATGAAGTCGGGAACGATCTCGGGTCTGGCGCCCAGCTCGTCGAGCACGGCGTCCGTTGCGTATGCTCCGTATTTTCTGATGGACGGGATAACTTCGTGGGTGACCCAGCGCTTGAAAGCTTTCGTTTCAGGCTTGCGGCTTCCCATGACCAGTGTATAGAGTCCGGATTCGTTAACTACCGTGGCTTTCTGCTTTCCGCCAGGGGTGTCGATTAAATCTACACCCTTTTCATCGTCGTCCAGCCGCGAAAGGGCGTCACGGTTGTTCCTTATATCAAGGGCTCTGCAGACGTCCACGGCGACGAACCATGGCTCGCCGTTTTTCAGGAAGGTGCGCATCCGGCCGAATTCAGCATTCTCGAAGATAATGAGGTCGTTTTTCATCTTGTTTTCCTTTCTTTTTTCGGTTGTATTGTTGATGTGTCATTGTGCTCTGTGTTATAATATGGGTGAAGACAACAGGGAGGGGCTGGGAGACCGGCCCCTGAGTAAGGCCCCTGCTGTCTTCTTTTATATATTTGTATCGCAATATCTGAGATGCTACGCAGCGCGTAGCGTTTTATCCGATCTCCTCCGGAACGAATTTTGTCGACATGATGCGGTACAGCTCCGTATCCTTCGGGAAGTTGTCCACGAACGGCACGATTGTGTTGCCATAAAACAGCAGTCCTTCTCCTTCGGCCGACTGGGTGACATACGACAGCTGATGCTGCGATATGTTGAGCTGCTTCGCCAGGATCTGACGGTCTCCGGCCGCCTGGTTCAGCATGATGATGTGATCCGAGTTCTCAAAGATGTTCTCGATCTCCCGGCTAGCCAGAAGGTCTTTCACGTTCTGGGTTATTCCCGTGGGGATGCCTCCCCATTTCCTGAACCGTTTCCAGATCTCAACGGTATACGCCGCCGTCTGTTCTTCTCTGAGAAGAAGGTGCATCTCGTCGATATAGTAGCGGGTGCATCTCTTCGCCTCACGGTTTTCGGTGACCCGGTTCCACACGTGGTCCTGTACGATGAGCATGCCGATCTTCTTCAGCTGTTTTCCCAGTTCCCTGATGTCGTAGCATACGACCCTGTTCGATATGTCCACGTTCGTTCTGTGGTTGAACACGTTCAGTGATCCTTTGACGTATATCTCAAGGGCGGTGGCGATGAACCTGGCTTCCTTTTCGTCCTGGGAGAGCAGTTCGTTGTACAGATCCTCCAGCACCGGTATGTTCTCCGGCCTCGGATCGTTGAGATATTTCCGGTAGACGAGTCTCACGCATCTGTCTATGACCGTCTTCTCCACGGGCTGCAGCCCGTCCCTGCCTCCCGCGATGAGCTCGCACAGGGACAGGATGAAGTCGGATTTCAGGGACAGGGGATCGTCGTCGCTGTAGTTCAGGTTCAGATCCATCGGGTTGATATAGTCCTTTGAGGTCGGAGAGATCTTTACGATCTGTCCGTTGAGCGCTCTTGCGACGGATGAGTATTCGGCTTCCGGATCGCATATGACTATGTCGTCGTCCGTTACGAGAAACACGTTTACGATCTCCCGCTTCGCGAAGAACGATTTGCCCGATCCCGGAGTGCCGAGGATCAGTCCGTTCGGGTTCTTCTGCCTCTTCCAGTCCACCATTATGAGGTTCTTCGACAGGGCGTTGCATCCGCAGTATAGCGACTCTTTCGTGTCCTGGAACAGCTCCTGGGTGGTAAAGGGAACGAAACCGGCAACGCTCGGAGTGAGCATGCCCCTGTCTATGCCAATCTGATCATATGCCAGCGGCAGGCAGCTCATGAGCCCCTCTTCCTGTCTGAAATCGAGTTTTGTGAGGACGCAGCCGTTCTGCTGGGCGATGGATGACGCCCGGAACACGTTGTTCGACAGTTTTTTCTTCGTGTCGGCGACATTCATGATAATGAACGTCACGAGGAACATGCGCTCCTTCTTCGACTGCATCTCCTCCAGCATCTTTTTCGCTTCCGGCCCGTAGGTTGCGAGGTCGCTCGGGATGATGTCCATATCGTACCCGGATCTGACGGCCTTCTTCTGTTCCTCTATGACCATCTTCTGGATGTCGGTGATCTTCCTTTTGATCATCTTTATCGCCTGTACATGGTCTATGGACCGCATGTGCATACTGACCACAAGGGAGCTGTCCGTATTGAGGATGTCGGAGAGCATCCTGTCGTCGAGCTCCGGAGTAAGGATCTGAAGGAACGATACGGTTCCGATCTTTCCTCCCATCCTGAAATTGCTTCCGTTCCCGAATTCGAAGCCCGAGGGAGCTATGAAGTCCTTCGGGGACAGGCCCGTCACGGGCGGCCAGTCCCAGTCGAAAGCGAACGGGGTCTTGTCGTCAAGATGGAAGATACCGTGCATGGCCTCGAGACGGTCGCGTCCGTTCTGCGCCTCCGCCGGAACTCCCATTTTCCTGAAATTGGCGATGACGTCGGTCTCGATGCGCTCCAGCCGTGTCTTCGCGCTTCCGTATGACTTCGCTTCTATGCCGAAAGTAAGATATTTCGTCTTTATGAGTCCGTTGTTCCCGGCAGCCAGCTTTTTGAAGAGCATGTCGGAGAACTCCCCGCAGATCCTGTCGGTACTGTCGCCTCTCAGCGGGATGGTCAGGTTCTTTGCGAGAGCTTCCTTCGACCCCGATCTGTTCACGAAGGTGAGCTGAAACCGTACGGAGCTGTCAAAGTAGTTCAGAAAATCGCACCAGCCGCCGAATATGGACGTTTTATCCTCGTTCGTGGAGAGCTGGTAGTTGATATCCTGAAATCCTATGCTTTTCGTATAATAGGTGTCGGTGACCCTGCATATGCCGTCCGGATACATCCTCTGAAAGGGGATGCTGTCCTGGGCGGACATGAACTTTTTATTCCCGGTCGGATTTTTTGCCCGGGCTATCGCTTCCCGGATCTGTTTCTTATCGGCTCTCGTGAGCTTTTTTGTCAGAGCCCTGACCTGTCTTCTTTCCTGAGACAATTGCGTACACCTCCTTATCGAGTTTTTCCTGTCTTTCCAGGACGTCATAAAAATTGTTCGTCTGATACGGTCTCTGCTTCGGACGGATGAACACCACACGGACTATATTCCCGATTATCTTCTCGAGGGGCTGGCCGTTCTTCTCGTACAGTCCCAAAAGAAACGCCGGGAGCATGATCACGAGCATGCACATGGCTGCTG
>JAFTCY010000094.1 GCA_017454465.1 Clostridia bacterium | reverse complement strand
TTGTTGTGGTGACATTATATTACACGATCTGGACTCTCTATTTCTATTCATTTTTCAAATGTGCGAAAAATATTATACGTTATCCATTCATTAGGAAAATCCGAGAAGCTGACCTGTGGAAATGCTGGAAAATCAAGGACTTCTGGGCATCAGACAGCACGTGCAAGTATGGAATTAGGGCTACTCCTAAGCGGTAGGTCGGAGGTTCGAATCCCCTCGTGGGTGCCAGAGAGAAGCCGGAAACGGCTTCTCTTTTTCTTTACAAAAAAGAGAGGGAGCTGTTAAAGCTCCCCCCAATGATCGCTGAAATGGATTTCAGCTGTGTTTATTCAACTTTGTCTATTGATCCTGCTTTTTGTCACCCGAGTGATCTTCCGTGTCACTTCACGTAGTTCGCGTCTACAAGGCCGTAGGTGCCGTTCTTGTAGGCGAGAAGATAGCCCGACAGGGAATAGAAGCGGTTGACGTAGATCGCCTCACCGTCCTGGAAACTGACCGGCATAAAGCTTCCTCCGGGGCTTTCCTGCATGACAAGAAGTGTGCCCGCGGGAACCGAAACCGTTTTGCAGTCGAAATTGTACAGGTCGTACATGTTATCCGTCCAGCCTGCTCCGCCGGAAGCCTTTTCGAGTTGCTCGTTGTTTAATACTTCGCTCATGGTCATTCTTCCTCCTTCGGTTATGGTAGTGTTTTATGATTCCTTATTGAACCTGCGCTTTGCCTGATTCTACCATGGCGGTTATCTCCTGTCAATGAATCCCTATTGACGGAAGATGTTAATTACCTGTATCCTCCAGGTTCCAGTTGATTGCTCTGCGCAGCTGATCGCGGTATTCCATAGGCGTGACGCCATAGAGTTTTCGAAAAGATTTGACAAAGCTGCTGTAGTCTGAAAAGCCGCTTTCCATGCAGGATGAAAGAACACTTTTCCCTTTAATCAGGCCGTAACGGAACTCCTGCATTCTCAGGTCGGTGATATAGTGGCTGATACTCTCAAGGGTATAGCTCCGAAAGATACGCGAGAGGTGCTCACGGCTGACAAAAAACTGCCGGGCGATGGAAGTGACGGTGAGTTCTGGCTCGCGGAAATGTTCGAGAATGAAGGCCGTCACATTGGAGATCAGTTCGCTTGAGGTATTGGGCTTGACGGAACTGGAAGTCCGTGCGACCTGTTCCAACGTCAACGCCAGCTCGCCGAGCTGACATTGGTAAAAACGCTCCCGCAGCGCGGAGTCCGTCACCGAAGAGGAGGCGTTGATGCGCTCGAACAGTTCACGAAGTCCCCAGCGACAGACCGATTCAGCCTGCGTAATATACAGCGCCGGAACGGGACGCTTCTGCCCGCTGTCTGCGAGTATCTGATTCATGAAATCCGCGTCGACCTGGAGAATCAGCCGTTCATAGCGAGAGGAATCATCACGGCAGATCATGGTATGTACCGTGCGGGGGGCAATCACCAGCAGCTCATCCGGGTGCAGCAGAAACCTGCTGCCGTTTGCAAAGTATTCGCATACTCCCGTGCGTACCAGAATAAATTCATAATAGGGATGGGAATGGGGGATGGATGAGCGAGTCTCCACATTCACATAATGGCCAACCGAGACCAGACTGCGGCTGAGCTGATAGTTTGCCATGTCCTGTGTCAGATGCTGATCGATAACGGATTGTACGCGATGATAGGCCATAAGGAACCTCCTTTCCCTACGGGGAAGAGTATATATCACAATTTGCGCAATATACGTCACAAAAGCAGGCGTACTCCGCCTTCTGTTTTGTTATTATATAATCAAAGTATGAATTCTTCAAGCAAGGCGGCAACATACTTTTGCTAAACCGTTAATTTTGCAAAGACGATTGTTTTTTGTGCGAAATAGCCAAATTTGCCGGCTTTTTTTCTACCTCATAAACGGTAGATATGGGCTTGTGCAGGTTCTTTAATAATGATA
>JAFTCY010000093.1 GCA_017454465.1 Clostridia bacterium | reverse complement strand
CGATGTCGAATCCTGGCGCCGGTGCAGGCTCGGTGTCCGCGGTATCAGCGGTATCAGACGTGTCGGGCTCACCGGTATCCTTACCGGTATCATTTGTGTCCGGGATCACCGCCGTGTCCTGTGTGTCACGAGGGTTGAGCGGGTTTTCGGGGTTGTTCTTTATATGGATAACAGAGATAACGATGACCGCGGCGATGATGACCAGAAAGATTATGAGCCCTATGTTGATGTGGACCCTCCGCTTTCTTTCCTTTGTAAGGTATTTGCGGTCGCTTTCGTTTCCGAGGGCAGAGTAGTATTCGTGTTCGGCCCTCTCCGCTTCCATCTGCTTTGAGACTTTTCTGTTCTGTTTTCCTGCCTGTTCCTGAGCAGGTACAGATGCCGTGTCTCTCTTTTCAGACTTAGTATTGTCCCTTACAGGCGCAGAGGTCCTGGGCCTCTGCTGGCGCCCTTCAGCCTGACTGCGGGGAGCGCTGCCTCTTGACCCGGCCATCCTTGACTGTTCGATGCGCTTTCTTTCTTCAGCAGACAGCCTGACGGGCTGTGACCTGCCTGTATCTCTGGTTGAAATATGTATGTCCTCCGGCCTGTAATCCACGAATCCGGGATCAGGCTCCGCCTGAGGCGGGTTTGAAGGCGCAGCAGCGCTGACAGGTTTCCTTCCGGCCGACATTTCATTGAGATATGATTCAAAATCGTCGAAATCTTCATTAAGAAGATCGTCTACAGACAAATTCTTCTTTTTCGGGTTCTGGTTATTGTCCATTCTCCGACCTCCGTGCTCAGCTTATCAACTACATATTATATTCGAAAAAAGCATCCAGTGCAAGTGAAAACGGGAAGAAAGCTGTTACCACCGTGATCCCGCGGACTCCACCAGCAGGCGAGCCTGTTGTAAAAACAGGTTATTGATTAAACGTAGGCACGGCCGTATAATGAATCCGCGAGCTCGGGAAATACAGATCAAGGAGATTGATAAAAATGGAACTTGGAAAAAAGATAAGACAGCTCAGGTTCAAAGCGGGCCTTACTCAGGAGCAGCTGGCCGACAGGCTCGGAATAGGCCCTCAGTCTGTATCAAAATGGGAAAATTCTGTTGCCATGCCAGATATAACATTACTGCCTCTTATAGCTGAGATATTCGGAGTCAGCATCGACGACCTGTTCGATCTCTCGAACGAACAGAGACTCAACAGGATCGAAAACAGGATGGACGTGGAAAAAGAACTTCCCCAGGACGTGTTCATGGAATATGAGGAATTCCTCAGGAGCCAGCTGGATGACAGTCAGAACAGAAAGCGCGCGACCGAGCTGATGTCATACCTGTACTGGCACCGGATGAACACATATGCCGGAAAAGTGAGCCGTTACGCGAAAGAAGCGATACGTCTCGCCCCGGAAGAAAAGACATGCTACTGGGAGCTTGCACAGGCCGAGCGTCACGCTTGCTGGGACTGGAACATGTCCAACCACACTGCGGCCATAGATTTCTACAGGGAACTTGCAGAAAAGAATCCCGGCGCTGCGCTGCCGTACATGTACCTCATAGATAACCTTATAGCCGACCACAGGGCAGATGAGGCCGAGATGTGGCTGGAACGGTACAGCAGACTCGAAAAAGCCCATCCGGTGATGAAGCGTGTATACAAAGCATATATAGAGCTGGCGCGTTTTGACGAGCCCGCGGCTGACAGGATCATTGAAGAGCTGGCAGCTGAGGATCCCGATGACGACGCAGTCCTCTTTGAAACAGCTCAGTACTATGCCTCAAAATGCGACTACGGAAAAGCGCTGTCCTTCTATGAGCTTTCCTTTGAGAAAGACACGAGACGCCCCAGATTCCAGGATGCACTTATGGGCATTGCTGACATATACAGGATCAGAGGCGAATACAAGGAAGCGGCCGAAACATATGACAGGATCATTGATCTGCTGGAAAACGAATGGAAGCTCACGGAAGAAGTCGAGCTTTTACAGGCAAAGGAAATAAAGGCGTCGCTTCTTGCAAAAGCGCAGGCAAAGCGGTGATCAGAATTACAGATGTGAAACAAGGCGCAGCCGCCGGAAAACTCCGGAGGCTGCGCCTTCCTTTATATTTTCTGTTTTTTCAGTCAGAAGATTATTCCAGCGCGTCTTTGCGGGAAAGGTTAAGTCTGCCTTTATCGTCTGTGCCGAGGAATTTGACTTTGACTCTGTCGCCCACATTGACAACGTCTTCAACTTTCTCCGTACGCTTCTTGTCAAGCTTGGAGATATGCACCATGCCTTCCTTCTTGTAAGCGAACTCAACGAACGCGCCGATCGGAATTATCCTTGTGACAACACCTTCGTAGATCTCACCGGGAACCGGCTCGAAGATTATTCCTTCTATCATCTTCTGCGCCGCCTCGATGGAGGATTTGTCAACGGAAGAGATAAATACTGAACCGTCATCTTCGATATCCACTTTCGCTCCGGTGTCGGCTACGATGCCCTGGATGACTTTGCCCTGTTTGCCGATGACGTCCGCGATCTTGTCAACGGGGATCTTCATGGAGATCATCTTGGGCGCGTATTCGGAAACTTCCGGTCTCGGAGCCGGGATGGTCTTGAGAATTATCTCGTCGATGATGTAATCGCGTCCGCGGTGCGTGACAGCGAGGGCTTCCTTGATTATCTCGGGTGTAAGTCCGTCGATCTTGAGGTCCATCTGGATCGATGTGATGCCTGCGTGAGTACCTGCCACCTTGAAGTCCATATCACCGTAGAAGTCTTCAAGACCCTGGATATCCACCATGGTCATCCATCTGTCGCCTTCGGTTATAAGTCCGCAGGAGATACCGGCAACGGGAGCCTTGATCGGAACGCCGGCGTCCATGAGGGCGAGGGTCGATCCGCAGACTGAAGCCTGTGATGTGGAGCCGTTGGAGGAGATGACTTCGGATACGCATCTGATGGCGTAGGGGAATTCCTCGATGGAGGGAAGTACGGGAATGAGGGATCTTTCGGCAAGTGCGCCGTGACCGATCTCACGTCTTCCGGGGGATCTGGAAGCCTTTGCCTCACCGGTGGAGTAACCGGGCATATTG